>RDDY01000184.1 GCA_003852805.1 Chryseobacterium sp. | reverse complement strand
ACCGAAGGTTATATCGCTTTCCAAGTCCTGGCGCAATTCTCCCGCCACATGCAGGCGCCCCAGTACCGGGAAGTTGATATAACCTTCGGTGTCTACCAGATAACCCTCGGGTGCCGTAGGGTTATTGGCGTTGTTGATATTGCCGCTGCTGTTCAGGTCGTTCGATCTGTACATGGTAGCTTGGTTGAACGGTCTGACGGCAAATTCGTCAAAAGCGGAAACCTTGATGTCGAGGATGTCGCCCGTCTGAATGCGCGTTCCTTGAAAGGCGGCTTGGCTGATCTCCTGCTCGTAGCCGTTCTTTTCCATATAGACCATATTCTGCTTCGGCCCGCAAGCGAATAATAGGACCATCGGCAGTAAGTATCTTAGAATCTTCATTGTTGTTGGTTGTTGGGCTTAAGAAAAGGTCGGCTTTTTTTGCCGCCAAAGGTACTGTTTTTTTGTGCAATTTGCCATAGGGACGGCGGACTTTGTGCGGTGTACGGTGGACCTTGTATTCTGTACCGTGTACTTTGTACCCTGTACCTTGTACCTTGTATCTTGTACCTTGTATCTTGTATCTCGTACGGTATAACCGCTACCACGCAGCTTCGTGGCTTTGTACTAAATTTCAATCAACAAAGATTTCCATCCGTCAGCATGACAAGCACATCGCCTTCGTGCCAGGTCATCAAGTCAAGTTCGACATCTCAAAAAAGTCGCAAGACTTTTACCTTTTGTGCACTTCGATAACGCTGCCCATAAGCTCTGATGTGCCTTACGTGTCAAAAGCTTTTGTGCCTGTTGTGGTTTGAAGATGCTTCCTCCGTCAGCACTTCGTGCTCTCTGTGGTCAAGCAGCGGGGGAATGAAAGCGCACGCCCCTGAAATGCCGGAGGCACCCAATCAGACTCTTGCCTCTCGCCTCTTAGTTCTTGGCTCTTTTTTAGATGCTTCTTCCGTCAGCATGACAAAGCACATCGCCTTCGTGCCCTCTGTGCAGCCTTCGTGCTCTCTGTGGTTAAGCAGCGGGGGAATGACTGCACACGCCCCTGAAATGCCGGAGGCATCCAATCACTCGTGGCTCTTGACTCTTGCAATCACAAATACCCATCACCCATCACTCCTCACCTGCCCGGAGACGGCGGCTCGCGATATAGGCGAGACCAAGGCCGCTCAGCAGCAGCACCGGTACCAAATTGTTTATCGGAGCAGAGGGAGGATCGGGGTCTTCATTGTTATCGGGCGGTACTTGAGCTTCGAGCTCGGCTTGCCTCTGGCGCTCCGCCTGCAAAAAAGGATTCTCGTCCGTCGCAGCGGCTGCCCCCGAAATAAAGAGGCCGATAAGCAGTATCTTTTTCATTATCGTTCTATTTTATGATGGTTTTCCGTGTCAGTTCTTTGCCATCGACCGTGGCGCGAATCAGATATACACCTTTGGCAAAAGCCGAAGTATCGATTTCCACTTGTCGCCCTGCCTCGGTCATTGCAGATACCGGCCGTCCTCCCATGTCGATCAGTGATAATGCCGTAATCTTGCCTGCCGCTCTGATGTGCAACCTGCCGCGACTCGGTACGACAACAAACGAACCTTCTCGCTCTTTCTCACCGGTGGCCAACACAGATTTCTCAAAGCTTAACTCAAAGCGCTCCGGCGTCAGTCCCGCTTCTGCCGAAAAGCTGAAGCCTTTGGTCAGATCAGCGGTTTGACCCGTTTTCTTGTCCAAAATGTAAATCGGCTGCTCTGCATTTTCAAATCTACCGTCCTTGTCGGCGATGCTCAAGCGATAAGTCCCCGCCTCCCTTGCATCGAGGCCTAATAAGATTTTCTTGGACGGCGAGAATGCACCGCGACCGTCGATCTTCAGCCGTCGACCGTCGATTCGCGTAAAGACCGCATGACCGTCGGTGCTCAGCGCCTCCGCGTCAAAAGCTTGGTCCCAACCGTCCGTGGCATCTTCCATAAAAGCCAGCAGCATGGTTGAAAAGCGGTCGCTGTTATCCGTCAGCTTTAACCAGAGACGGTCTTTGGCGGTTGAATTGCGATAAGGTACGGCGGTGTCGGCGGTGCGCATGCCGTTGTCGAATGTCACGCTGCCCGATGCGGTGGCCACCACCATAAAACCCTGCCCCGGCGCAATATCCTTGGTAGGCAGCACCGAACTGTTGTCGGCAGGAACAGCGCCCGAGGCGTTGTAGACCGCCCAGTTGTTGCCCGCATACGCGCCGTTGACCAGCTTGTTGCTGTGCATATAGAAATAAAGAGTCCCTTCCAACAGAGGGTTGCTCTGCAGAAACGTCTCGGCATCCAGCGTTGACGGATACGGATTGCCCAAAAGATTGTAGCCTTGGTTGCCGCGCGTTACGGCTGCGGTATAGCTGCCATTGTTCAACGTTCCTGTGTAAAGTCCCGTATGAGCTTGCGCCGCCGTATCCGAAAAATTGTTCGGTGCGCGGAACTGATACGCACGGCCCGGCACAAACTGTGTGGATGCAGCTATTGCCGTCCAGGCGTTGGTCGGTTCGTCAAAGGTATAAAAGCGATTGTCCAAGGTGTTTGGCGAATACTCTTTCAGCGTCATTCCGGTGGTGGGAGCGCTCCAAAGGACGAAATCGTTGCGGTAGAGCGGTGCCGAGGTTTTGTGCACGGCAAACTGCCCTGTGTTGCTTATATTCTCGGTTTGCAGAACGGTTGCACCGTCCTCTGCAATGAAGCTGCCGTCGTTGGTGATCTTGCCAATGACATTCAATGTGCTGCCGCCGGCCAGTGTTAAGGTCTTGCCGGCGTTGACGGTTAATGACTTCGCGCTCAAAACACCGGTAAGCGTCATATCGGCATCGATAATCGCATCTTTTGTGGCGTCAGGTATCCCACCGTCCCAAGAAGTGCCGTTGTAGGTGGTGGTGGCAGTAAGAGCAGTCCACAGGAAATCATCGACGGTGACCTGCGCACCCAGACTTTTAATCGTTATCGTTGTAGCCCCGATTGCATTTATTGCACGGGAGTAGGTGTAGACCGTTTCCTGGGCACCGCTCGTCCCGCCAAACGGATCGGTAGTATCGACTACTGTACCATTGACACTTACTTCTATTCTTCTGGCATTTTTACCTTTAAATGCTTTTCGGTAACTAAACTTCAAATTGCCGACACCGGATGGAAATGTTATTCCCACAGTACCTTTATCGTTTAACAAGGCGCTGGTGCCGTTAATATTGAAGGCATCTGCTGTATTGACTATACGCGCCGTGGTTAACTCCCAGTTGGTATTGTCCGCACCTGTGAACGATAAAGTCGTATAAGATGTTCCGGCAGTGTTTGCCAGAGATTCGAAGCCTTCCGTTCCCTGTGCTGCTGAGAACACACAATAAAACAACGAGAGTAAAGCGATGATTTTACGCTTAAGAGATAGTTGTGTAGCCATAACGGTCAAGATTTATGTAAAAATAAATAATATATCCCAATGTTTTTCAGCTAATGTAAAATTATTGATAAAGAAGGGAGATGTTAGATACAAGAAGTTGGATATAAGAGGTCGGACATTAAAGGATAGATATTAGAGGATAGATATCAGGAACCAAGACCGGAAGTCGTCACTCCCATAGACTTGTCGACTACAGTAGCAAAGACACAAAGCTCTTTATCGCTTAAGCTAGTTGTTACTCCGTGCTTTGAGATTGCTTCGTCCCTCGCAACGACAGCGCATTCTTTGTCATGCCGGAGGCATCTAATTACTTGGCGGTCTAGGTTCCATGCTCTTGGCTCTTGGCTCTTGGCTCTTGGCTCTTGGCTCTTGGCTCTTGGCTCTTGGCTCTT
>RDDY01000296.1 GCA_003852805.1 Chryseobacterium sp. | reverse complement strand
ACCTTCTTGCCGTCGTAGATTTGTGGGTGGCTTTAACGGAGCGAAAGCGCGAGAAGTGTTGATACCGGATGCGCACGCGCTGGAACAGTTTTTGGAAGGCATGCGCCAAGCCTGACAGACCGGTCGTCTGTTTAACCTTTAGGCCCCGATTATATCCAACTACCGCAAAAGATTCAGTTATGAAAGAAATCCTTAAAAAGTTCAGTTTATTATTCCTTGCCCTCACATTCGGCTTTGCCGCCGGCCAACGCATCGATCAAAAAGCGAAAGGCATTTTAGATCGCGTTTCCAACAATTACAAGAGCAAGAACAACAGCTATTTTAAATTCGTCTACGGCAGCGGAAAAGGCAAAGTGACCAAGAACGAAACCGGCATTTTCTACAACGCCAAGGATAAGTACAAGCTTAACATAATGGGCACCGAACAAATCTACGACGGCAAGAAGGTGTACAGCGTGAGTCCGTCCGATAAAGAAGTGACCATTGCCACCATGTCCGATGCCGAGACCGCATTCTCGCCCATGAGTTTTGTGGATCAATACAAAAAGGGCTACAATGTTCAATATGTAGGCAGACGGAGCGTCAACGGTGTAAATGCCGATGTGGTAAAACTGACTCCGACCACCTCTACCGGAATAAAAGAAGTGAACATCTTCGTAAATCCCGCCAACAATCAGCTGGTACGCATCGAGCAGTATTCCAATGACGGCAACGTCGGTGTGATTACGGTGGTGAAATACGTGGAAAACCAGAAGCTGTCACCCAACATGTTCAGCTTTGACCGTTCCAAATACCAGAATTACCTGATTACCGAGTTGTAATACCGCAATGCTGAAGAAGCTCGACCAATACATTATTAAGACCTTTTTCGGACCCTTTCTTTTTATTTTTAGTGTCCTGTTCTTTATCTTCATCGTCAATATTGTCTGGACGCAACTGGCGCAGTTCACAGGCAAAGGGTTGAGCTATTTTCAGATTGCAAAACTGCTGTTTTATATAGGCGTCAGCGTCGTAAAAATGGTACTGCCGCTTACGGTGTTGCTGGCTTCCATCATGACCTTCGGCGATTTTGGCGAGCGTTATGAACTGGCCGCAATGAAATCTGCGGGGATCTCATTGCTGCGCATCATGCGGCCGTTGTTGGTAGTGGTAAGCATTTTGGCAGTTATCCTTTATTTCTTCTCGAACAACATCATCCCCGATTTCCAGCGTAAAGCCAAGAATATGCTTTACAATATAGCGGCCACCAAACCCGCGCTCAATTTTACGCCCGGGCAGTTCATCAATCAGATCCCGGGTTACTCCGTAAAGTTCAATAAGATTTACGGTGAAGACGGCGAGTTTATCGAGGGAATATTTGTACATAAGGTAGCTACCTCTTTTGAGAACAACCGCACGATCATTGCCAAGGAAGGGAGATTTGTTCCCGCAACCGACCGCAATTATCTGAAACTTGTTTTGCATTCAGGTTATGTCTTTGAAGACGATATCGAAGGGAAAGACTTTTTGCAACGCGAGAAACAACCGAATCAATCGATAAAGTTCGACACCTTGGTGCAGCACTTTGATGTAAGCGCCATCATCAATCAAGCGATTGAGGAAGAACGCATCCGAGACGATTATCAATTCCAAACCTACCGGCGGTTGAACGCAACCATAGACACACTGCGGCGCGACAATCAATCAAGTTATAGCGTGATAACCGGCGAACTGATCAGCCAGCACAATACCATCCTTCCCTACCTTGACAAGACCAAGAAATCGGCGCGAAGCAAAAAAGTTCCGTTTCGCCTCGACAGCCTCAATAAAGACCAAAGATTGGAATTGCTGGCCGGTGCGTACAGCAAGATCAACCAAGTGCAGGAATCTGTAAAGAACAAACGGCAGGAAGTGGAAGGAATGACAAAATACTACAGCAAAGTGGTGATGTACCAGCAGCAGATCATAGCCTATTCTTTTACGTGTCTGCTCTTTTTCCTGATCGGCTCATCGTTAGGATCGATCATCCGGAAAGGCGGTGTGGGTTTGCCCGTGGTTATAGCCATTGTCATATTCATCATCTTTTACATTACTTTATTGACGATGGAGAACTTGGCTTGGAAAGGCAAGATCAATCCTTATTTGGCGGCGTGGCTTCCGAATCTGCTGATGTTTCCGTTCGCGGTCTGGATGACCGTCAAAGCATTGACCGACTCCCAACTCTTCGATGCAGAGAAATACAAGGCGCTGTTTATGCCGATTGTCAAGCGTTTCTCTCGCAAGAAAGAACACGCACGTTACCAATAAAAAAGTCGCGCTCTCCTGAGGCGCGACTTGGCTTTAGCAATGGACTGCTGCTTATACTTTTAATATATCAGCCTCTTTCTTTTTGTAGGCTTCGTCAGCTTTTTTAACGTATTCGTCGGTCAGTTCTTGGATATTTGCCTCGGTGCTTTTCACCAAATCTTCAGACACACCGTCCAAGCGCTTCACCTCTTTGTTGCCGTCTTGGCGCGCGTTGCGAATTGTCACTTTGATGTTCTCGGTTTCGGCTTTGGCTTGCTTGGCCAGTTCTTTCCGGCGCTCTTCCGTCAGCGGCGGAACATTTAGAATAATGTAGTCGCCATTGTTGGACGGCGCAAAACCAAGGTTGGAATTGATGATGCCTTTCTCGATGGCGTTGATGGCGGTGCGATCCCACGGCTGGATGGAAATGGTCATTGCATCGGGCACGCTGACGTTTGCCACTTGGTTAAGCGGGGTGGGCGCGCCGTAGTATTCCACCATTACATCTTGCACCATAGAGGTAGAGGCACGGCCGGCACGGATCTTTGCAAACGCGTGATCCAAGTGACGAAGTGCCGCTTCCATTTCTTGTTTTACAGAGTCTACTATCAATTCTAATTCTTCCATAGCTTGAAAACTTTTATTAATATAAGTAGTAAAAACGCCGCTGTTTCTTACTCGTTGATAACGTTGACCAAAGTACCCACATTCTCACCTTGAACGATGCGCGACAGGTTGCCCTCGCGGTTCATGTCAAAGACGATGATGGGCAGTTTATTTTCATGGCTGAGCGTAAAAGCCGTCATGTCCATCACTTTCAGGTTTTTGGAATAAACCTCGTCAAAGGTGATGTTCGTGAATTTTACCGCCTCGCTGAATTTCTCAGGATCGCGGTCGTAGATGCCGTCCACGCGGGTTCCCTTTAAGATTACATCGGCATCTATCTCTATGGCGCGCAACGTGGCTGCCGTATCGGTTGTGAAATAAGGGTTGCCCGTACCGGCACCGAAGATCACCACGCGGCCTTTTTCCAAATGGCGCACGGCTCTTCTTTTTATGAACGGCTCGGCCACCTTGTCCATTTCTATCGCCGATTGCAATCTCGTTTTCAGGCCCACATCTTCCAGTGCGCCTTGCAAGGCCATACCGTTGATTACCGTGGCCAGCATGCCCATATAGTCACCCTGCACGCGATCCATGCCCGATGCAGCACCGGAAACGCCTCTGAAGATGTTACCCCCGCCGATTACAATGGCGATCTGGCAACCGAGGTCAACCGCTTTTTTAATCTCGGTCGCATATTCCTGCAACCTCTCGGGGTCAATACCGTATTGTTTGTTTCCCATTAAAGCTTCACCACTTAATTTCAGTAGGATTCTTGAGTATTTCATTCCGAGTAGATTCTATTTAATTACCGTCCGCAAATTTAGTCAAATCTGCCCAATTCATTGTAGTTAATTATCTTTGGAAAAGCTTGGTTAAGCTTTAAAATAAATTATTTTTGCAGGAGAAAGCTGTCCGTTGAAAAAA
>RDDY01000018.1 GCA_003852805.1 Chryseobacterium sp. | reverse complement strand
TCTTTTTTACTGTATTTTTGAAAAAAGGTTGTGCAACAGGCACAAGGGTTTTGCGTCAGGCGGGCTGAAGTGCAAAATTCAACAGCAGTTTTTCAATTGAACTTTAGTAATAATATCAACTTTTGTGCTTCGATTTCCCGCCCGAACGCAAAGCCCCAAAACGTTATGTGCAATATTCCCCAAAATCACGTCTGATAATGAAATCAAAATTTATCTTTTTTATAATAATATCTTTTTCTCTAGTAAGTTGTGGTTTTGAAAAATTAGGAGACTGGGATATTTCAGAATTGTATGCTCAGAAAATTGAAGGGACGAATAAAGTTTTGTATAAATATGATGCTTGGGGTGGCAGAGATTCTCACGTTAGCGGATTTTTAATTTTAGACTCAATAAAAGAATTTGAAATTGACCTAAAAAACACTCTACCCTTTTACAATCTTTCATCTATTCCAAATAAATCAAAAATCGAAGGAGTTAAACACGAATGTTTTAATTCCTGTTCAGAAGAATACTATAAAACTGAACCTATATTTTCTCCAATGAAGATTGAAAATTCTAAATCAGAGGGTTTAAATATCGAAACTAAAATATATCAATATCGTGGTTTATCTGAAAAAGACAAAGGATTAAGAGGTGATTTTATTTTCGAAAAATTTGTTGAAACAAAAGACAGTATATATTTCTTCAATCTTCAAGAAGAGAAATATGTTGATAATAAACATTTGAACGAACTGAAACTAAAAAAAGGAGAGGTTTATCTTAGCGAAAATGAAGCTGGAGAAATCACGAAAATTGTGATTAACCAAACAACTTTAAATCCTCTAAATAATGAAATAATTGAGGCATTAACCTATTTTCTTATGCCAAATAACAAAATAAAAACTAGTGATTTTTCTGATAGAGGAATATTTAAGGAAGTCAAATTAACAAAATAATACTGCACATAACATCGTATTGGCAAAATGCGGGGTTAAACTCTAAGTTGAACTACTCTACTTTTTTAGCCGCCAATATTTTCCAATTCCACATTTTTGATTAACTTAGTTCCATTGAAAAAATATTGGCTACGATTGGTCTGAACTTGAACTTTCGTTCAAATTAAGCCCGCACTTCGCCAATACTTTTTCGTTAGCGGTAGTTGTAATCAAGTCCCGCCCAAATAGCAAAACGTATTAATGATAGATATTTTCAAAAAACTTAAGGTCTGACAAATACTATGAAAGCCAACTTGCACTTTCAGGAACAATTTTAGGTTTAATAGTCGCTACAAGTACATTCATTTTACAAAGTGGCTTTACTTCTTTTGTAATCTTCCCCAAAAACCGAAACGAGAATAAATATAGGTTTTAAATTTGGGAGAGATGAAACAACTCAAATTCACAGAGGTTCAGATTGTGAAGATTTTATCTGAACAGAATCAGGGGAAAACGGTGAATGAGATTTGCCGCGAACATGGTATAAGCCAGCCTACCTTTTACACTTGGAAGAGCAAATACAGAGATAATGGGGCACATGGATTAGCAACCTAACAATCAGCCACTAAGCTCTGCCCGGCTGAAGTGAATTGCGTAAATTTGCAGTGTGAATTCGCAATTGGAACTTCAACTGAAAACGGTACCGCAGGAACCCGGCGTGTATCGCTATTACGATAAAGACGACAACCTGCTTTACGTGGGTAAAGCCAAGAACCTAAAAAAAAGGGTTCTCTCCTATTTCAACAAAAACCACGGCGGCTACCGTACGCGCGTGATGGTTTCCAAGATCCGTCGGCTGGAGACTACCATCGTCAACAGTGAGTACGATGCATTGCTGCTGGAAAATAACCTGATAAAGGAACATCAGCCCTTCTACAATGTGATGTTGAAAGATGATAAATCCTATCCATGGATCTGCATCAAGAATGAGCCGTTTCCCAGAGTTTTTCTGACCCGGAATCTGATAAAAGACGGCTCTGAATATTTCGGGCCCTACGCCCGACCGAAGCAGGCGAAGATCCTGATAGATACCATCAAGAAGATCTACAAACTGCGCACCTGCAACCTGAACCTGGCACCCGAGAAAATAGACGAGGGCAAGTACCGCGTCTGTCTGGAATACCATATCAAAAACTGCAAAGGTCCGTGCGAGGGCTACGAGAGCGAGGAAAGCTACAACAATAAGATTGCGGCTATCCGCGCGATTATCAAAGGCGACTTTAAGGTAGCGATGAGTTACCTGAACGACCAGATGATGGGTTACGCCGCGGAGATGGAATTCGAGAAAGCTCAGGCGGTGAAGAACCGCATCGATGTGCTGGAAAATTACCAGTCGCACTCGATGGTGGTGCACCCGAATATCGATGAGGTGGATGTCTTCGGCATTATTTCCGACGAGACGGCGGCTTATGTCAACTATTTCAAGATCAACAACGGCGCGATCATCCAGTCCTACACCACTGAGATTAAAAAAGTGCTGGAGGAAAGCGACGAAGAAATTCTGGAAGAGGCCCTGGTGGAAATCCGCCGGCGTTTCGGTTCGACCTCGCGGGAGATTTTCCTGCCGTTCCATCTGACGATAGAGATTCCTAATGTGAAGATCATCGTGCCGAAGGTTGGCGATAAAAAGCGCATTGTAGAACTCAGCGAAAAGAATGCACGCGAATATCGCTTGGAAAAACTGAAACAGGTGCAGATCGTGGATCCCGAGCGGCATACCAACCGCATCATGGCCGAGATGAAAACCCTGCTGCGCATGCCGGTGGAGCCGCGCCATATAGAAGGCTTTGACAACTCGAACATCCAAGGAACCAATCCGGTTTCGGCTTGTGTGGTCTTCAAAAACGGCAAGCCAAGCAAGCAGGACTACCGTATCTTCCATGTGAAAACGGTGGAAGGCCCGAACGACTTTGCGACCATGGAAGAAGTGATCTACCGCCGCTACCGCCGACTGCTGGACGAAGATCAGGACCTGCCACAGTTAATCCTGATAGACGGTGGCAAAGGACAATTGTCATCTGCGGTGAAGAGCCTGAAAGAACTCGGGCTCTACGGTAAGATCACCGTCATCGGTATCGCCAAGCGTCTGGAGGAAATCTTCTTCCCCGAAGACCCCATCCCGCTCTATCTGGACAAGAAATCTGAAACCCTGAAAATCCTGCAGCGCGTGCGCGACGAAGCTCACCGTTTTGGTGTCAAGCATCACCGCACCCGCCGTAAGAACTCGACCATCAAATCTGAGCTCGAGGAAATTCCCGGCGTCGGCCCTAAATCGATAGAGCTGCTGCTCTCCAAACTGAAATCAGTCAAGCGCGTACGCGAAGCCAACTTGGAAACTTTGGAAGAAATCCTGGGCAAAAGTAAAGGCAAGGTGGTTTGGGAGTATTTTAATGTGGGGGAGTAAGATATAAGTGCTCAAGGTACCCTACCCCTTTGATATGTAGGTCACTTTAGTGAACTGTGCGTACGGTAAAAAGTGCACAGAAGTTTAAAAGTCTTGCGACCTTTTATGAGCGTGTAGAGGAAATGCGTTACTCTGTCACTCTGCAAGAGTCTGACGTTGCTAAGCTTGGCACTAACAGTTCAGACATCTGCCGCATAGCAAGGACGGCGCCGGTCAAACCACAAGAGGAGAAAAAGCTATAAACTGTAGGCTCTAAGATTTAGGCCGTGACACTACCTGCTAAGTTGGGTGAAATCTTGCGATTTTAAATGTGCGGATAAACCGTTCGCTTTAGGGTGCTTTTCATGGACTATCCATGGACTATCCATGGATTATCTATGGAGTATCTATGGAGTATCTATCTTTTTCACCCTGGCCCTCTCCAAAGGAGAGGGAGTTTTGTTACGTTTACCTTTT
>RDDY01000072.1 GCA_003852805.1 Chryseobacterium sp. | reverse complement strand
TTCTCCTCCCCTCCAGCTCTCTCGACGATTGTCCGTGCCTTGACTTCCGGCGTTTGCTCTTCCATTCCCACCTTTTCCCCCTAATTACCATCTTATAAAAAATGCCGGCCTTTCGTCGGCATTTTTTATACAAGGTTCCGTTGGTGCATACTGTGCCATCGCTTTCCAAACCGTTTGCGGCGGTCTGCTTTTTGCTAAAATGTGTTAAAACAGCAATTTTTAATTGTGGTTGCAAAAACGGAAGCTTATGAGAGCATTGGTTATTTCGGGCGGCGGGAGCAAGGGTGCTTTTGCCGGCGGCGTTGCAGAATACTTGATTCGGGAACGCGGCTATGAATACGACATCTTGGTGGGTACTTCTACGGGCAGTCTTCTGATCAGCCATCTGGCGTTGAACAAAGTGGAAAAGATTAAAAAGGTCTACACTTCGGTCAACCAAAAAAGTATCTTCAACGATTGTCCGTTTGTGATAAAACGCGATAAATACGGCGCGCAGCAAATCGCCATCAATCACTTCAATGTTTTGATGAGTTTCTTGCGGCGGCGCAGGACTTTTGGTGAGAGCAAAAACCTAAGGAAACTCATTCGGAAAATTTTTTCGTGAAAAGAGTTTGATCTCCTTAAGGAATCGGGGAAGGATATTGTGGTGACGGTCTCCAATCTGTCGATGAACGCGGTGGAGTATAAATCAATCAAAGATTTCAACTACGACGATTTTTGCGACTGGATTTGGATCTCGGCCAACTATACGCCCTTTATGAGTCTTGTCCGAAAAAACGGCTGCGACTATGCCGACGGTGGTTTCGCGAGTATGGTTCCGATAGAGGAAGCCATAAAGCGCGGCGCAAGAACCGTGGACGTCATTATTCTGGAAACCGAGGTTGCCCATTTCAGTCGCCTTCCGTCCACCAACAGTTTTGCACTGATGTCTTGCATGCACGAATACATGGCCGACCGCATTGAGAAACAAAACATCCGCATCGACAAGTTTGTTGCGCGAAAACACAACGCCATCCTAAACCTTTACTACACGCCGACCGTGCTGACCACCAATTCGCTTATCTTCGACAAGAAGCAAATGGCCCGGTGGTGGGAGAGCGGCTTCAATCATGCGAAGTCGCAGGAGCTGAAAATCGATAAAGTGGTGTGAGGCAGGCTTATGTTTTTACTCGATCAAAGCATCGATTTTTTCCCGCTGAGCGGCCTTGCCGACCGCCTTGGGTACGACGTTCAGCTTATGCTGCCGGTTACCGTTTCTGAGTAAAACTTCCGATACATTCATGTCGTTATCGATCCGGATGACGAGCTCTGTCTTGTCGTCACTGTTAGCGGCCATATTTTCAAACGCGCGGTAGGCATCGTCTTCTTCCGGCTCTATGCCGGTGCCGTAGACAAAGTCATCGTCAAGTTTGAATCGGAAAATTATCTTTTTCGGAACCGCACGCAGTCTGTAATTGTTTTCCTTTTCATACAAATGATACTGCGACTCTTCTTCACCGTTATTGTAGTAAATGTCAAACTTTAACGGCTGAACCGTTTGCTGTTCCGTCGCGCCGGCAAATTCAATTCTCGGTCGCCAATTGTATGTCTTCGCGTATTGTTGCAACTTATCCGGCAAATCGGTCGCTGCGTTTTCCTTGGCCGTGCTTACATAGTCTTCTCTTGTAACACCCGCGCCGATGCCGTTAAGCGTTGCAAATTTTTTCCACGAAATATTGTTGGTTTCCTTCGCTTGAAACGTACCGATAATCTTGCGTCGGGTATAGGAGCTGAGCCACAACACCACTTGACCGCCCGGAGCCACACCGACGGAGAAAATAGAATACCGATCATACATGCCGGCCGTGAGCGGTGAGTCATTCGGGTACTGCCGCCACATCTTATCGAAATCTTTCTTCAGTTCCGCAGTATCCAAGTTAAATGTGCCCTCGTAGAATTTGTCTTCGAGCGGCGAGAACCAAGCGACATGCAGTTGACGCGGCAGCGCATGATGATCGTCTCCGGCCAGTGCCGTTTTTATTGAAGGCCAAGATGCTGTATTGGACATCTTCCCGAACACTACATTTCCTTTGGCCGTTGTAAAGTAGCTGCCCGCGTTCTCGGCCGGATAGCCCGGAAAACTGCTGATGCTCATTTCATAAAAATAATCGCCCCGCTTGTTCTTATTGGTCGGCCAAATCTCGCTGGGCGTATTTATTCTTTTTACAGGCGTTTGCTCGCTCGTCTGCGAGAAAAAAAACGGCGAAACCGACAACAGAAGAAGTGAAACTACTTTTTTGGAAGAAGGAAAAACGTTCATGCTTTGTGTTTAAGAAAATTAAGATGCTGACTGTCCTGCGATGTGAAAGCTGAAAAACCTGCGACAAACAAGGCTCTGTTCCGTAATGCTTTACAAACTATACAACGGCGGTTTTCCCGAAAACTTTTGTGAGATGCAATTTTTCTTAAGAAATACGATGCCGGGCGATTCTATTGTGCTATTTATGTTATTATGCCGGCGCAAAACAAACAGCCGCTTCGGTTCCCCGAAACGGCTGTTTTACTGTTGTTGAAAATGTTAGATCGAGTCGATCACTTTGTTCAAAGTTTCTGACGGTCTCATGGCATGAGCCGTTTTCTCTGCGTCAGGCTGGTAATAGCCGCCGATGTCTTGCGGTTTGCCTTGCGCACCGATCAGTTCAGCGTTGATCTTCTCTTCTTGAGATTTCAGAGCTTCTGCCACCGGTTTGAAGCGGTCCGCCAGCTCGCTGTCTTCGGTCTGATTGGCCAAAGCTTCTGCCCAGTACATCGCGAGGTAAAAGTGCGACCCGCGGTTGTCGATGCCGCCGATTTTCCGCGCCGGAGATTTATCTTCTTCCAAGAATTTCTCGGTGGCTTTATCCAAAGCATCGGCCAACACCTGAGCTTTTGCGTTGTCCTGGGTCTGGCTAAGATGTTCAAGCGAAGCGCCCAATGCAAGGAATTCGCCCAAAGAATCCCAACGCAGGTAGCCTTCTTCTATAAACTGCTCGATGTGCTTCGGCGCAGAACCACCCGCACCGGTCTCGAACAAACCGCCACCGTTCATCAGCGGAACAATAGACAACATTTTCGCCGAGGTACCGAGTTCCAAAATAGGGAACAGGTCGGTCAGGTAATCACGGAGCACATTTCCGGTTACGGAGATCGTGTCTTCCCCTTTGCGAATTCTTTCCAATGTGAACTCCATCGCGTCGGATGGATTCATGATGTGGATTTCCAGTCCGTCGGTATCGTGGTCTTTCAGATAAGCTTCAACTTTCTTTTTGATTTCGCGGTCATGCGCACGGTTTTCGTCGAGCCAGAAAACAGCAGGCGTTTCGGACAAACGAGCGCGGTTGACGGCAAGTTTCACCCAATCTTTGATCGCGGCATCTTTGGTCTGACTCATGCGGAAGATGTCGCCGCTGTCCACAGCTTGTTCCATCAATACATTGCCGTCGGCATCCTGCACCTGAATGCTGCCTTGGGCGTCGGCTTGGAAAGTCTTGTCGTGCGAGCCGTATTCTTCGGCCTTTTGTGCCATCAAACCGACATTCGGAACGGTGCCCATCGTACGCGGATCCAGCGCACCATGCTTCTTGCAGTTGTCGATGGCTGCTTGGTAAATTCCCGCGTAGGAACGATCGGGGATGATGGCGATGGTGTCTTCCTCTTTGCCGTCTTTGTTCCACATCTTGCCACCGGCGCGCACCAAGGCTGCCATAGAGGCATCCACGATGATATCGGACGGCACATGGAAATTGGTGATGCCCTTGTCGGAGTTCACCATAGCCACGCGCGGACCGTTTTCCAAGGCTTTGGCAATGTCTGCTTTGATTTCGGCTT
>RDDY01000052.1 GCA_003852805.1 Chryseobacterium sp. | reverse complement strand
ATGCGTCTGAAAGTTCTCCGTCTTCTTTTTCTTGTAAATATTCGCCAAATGGTTTTTGAGAAATTTGTTTGATGTCAAAGTCAAATGTACTTTCAGGTGAACCTGAATATCGTCCTGTCAAAATCGAGTAAACCAACCATTTTCTAACATAACTTTCAATGGCAACAGAGTTAACGCCAAGTTCTTTTAGTTTTAGGTAAACAATATAAGCAAAATTCAATGCGTTTTGCGAACGGATAAGTTTTGGCGAAATAAATCCTGCTGATTTCACAATCATTAAAAACCTTTTGAAATTGGTTTCGTTGATGAAGTTGTAAACACCTGTTTTCAATTTCAAAAATGATTGTTCGGCAATTTCTGTTTCGTAGCTTCTTGTTTCAAAATTTCTACCCGATAATAAACTTACTAAATCAGAAAGTCGTCCTCTGTTGAATTGCGAAGTAAATGCAACTCGAATTAAATCGTTGTAACTTGGGTCGTACAAATCTTCGTTTTCGGTTTTAAGCCACGACATTTTTTGAAAAAAATCGGTTTTCGAAAAATCTTTGTCGTTATCTACAATTTGCTTGTAAAATTCTGGTGCAATGGCTAAATGACAAAAATAGTCAATGGCTTTTCTCAGTTCGTTTCCGCCATTTTCTGTGTCAGATGCAATTTTGCTCATTGCAAAATCTGCTTGACTTAAAACAACACCTTTTGAATTTATTCTAATGAAAATTTCCGTTACGGTTTCAATATCCAATTCAGGTGCTAATTCTATCATTCCGATTGGTTTTTTTACAATGCTGATTAATCTTGAAAATGAGTTTTCAATTAAATCTTCGTCAATGTCTGGATTAAGAGCCAAATAATCTCTGACTAATTTTAGTAAACTAATTTTTCCAGAAAAAGCGTCTGTAATGTCGTGAAGCCAAACTTTGTCTTTTAAAATTGCAGGGTTTTGTACTTCAAAACGTTCTTCAATAGGGTTGAAGGCAATTTTTATTTTTATTCTTTGATAATTTTTGTTGATAACATATTGTCCAAGAATTGCAGCAGTCAAAGCTGTTACACGTTGTTGTCCGTCAATTAAAACTTTTTTTCCTTCGCTTAAACTACCATCTTTCAATTTTACGTTCGGGTTTCTCCAAGCGATTACATAACCGATTGGATAACCTTGATACAAACTGTCCATTAAGTCACGAACTTTTGAGCTGTCCCAAACGAAAGGTCTTTGAATTTCTGGAATTGCGATTTCGCCCGAATTTACCCAAGCTAAAATTGTTTCTATTAAATGTTGGTTTACTGAATATTTTTGCATTTGTCTTTTTGTCGTTCGTTTCTATTTGTTACGGTCGTCATAGGGTGACACATAACGGTCAAGTATAAGCGTAGTGCGGGTTTTCGGAGCAATACACTGTCCGCCAACACGAACTTTGATAGATGGCAAAATACTAAATTTTAGCCACTTCGCCCGCATTACGCTTATACAATGTTGGCGGTAGTTTATTTATTCAATTCTCCTTAATACCCCCTTTAATTTTGCTTCAACTCCAAGATTATCAAAAAGTTTTTCAGTCAATGTTAATGTCTTCTTGAAAGCTGTTTTAATATCTGTCGGATCTAATTCTGATGTTGTCTGCTGAAATAACGAATACCAATCTGGATCTATGTCATTTTCCAAGCTTTTTGTTGGACTTTCCCAATGTTTGGTTTGGTATGTTTCAATTCTTATTAACCAAAGTAAATATTTTTGAACATTTGATAAGCTTTGGTAAGCGTGAGCAAATTCCTGTCGTTTAATTAAGTTGCTTGTTGTAAGTAAAACATTCAACAATGATTGGCTCAACCACAAGATATTTTCATTTGTTGTTCGATCAGGTACTTTAGTTTTTATTTCTTTGAGCGTGTTAGTCAATAAATCTTCTTTATCTACTAAAATCATCTTGTCAAAGTCGCTAAACTCTACCAATCCGTCCCACGATTTGATAACTTCCATTTGGTCGTTTGTCAAAAAATGAAACTCCCCCCTTATCATATTTTCAAAAATGGCAACTTCACTTCCAAACTCGTTGGTAAAATATAATGCCAAAGGATGAATTTGGCTTACCCAATTTTCAGCGGAAAATTTTTCTTTATCCTTCAAGAAGATGTAGAATTCAATATCTGAATATTTGTCCCCTTCATTTTTGGTAAATGACCCATACATAAATACGGCAGAAATATTTTTATCATTTTGAGCTATTGACTTTGTTTTGTCAATCATCTGTAACTGTATCATTTTCTAATTTTTTAATATTAACAATCGTCCTTTCTACTTAGCGTAGTAAAGGATATTTCAATTCTTATTCTATCTTACAGTTACTTATAGCTTCATTTTCTTGAATGTTTTTCGTTGTTAATCGTTTCTTCAAATTACCGCCAACGTTATGGGGCTTGCCGAAAGCGGGGATTTTTAGCACAAAAGTTCAATAGAATTACTACCTTTTAACTTTGCACAAATGTTCAATTATATAACTTCAACCCCGCTTTTGGCAAATCCTTGTTAGCTGCTGGGCTTAATTTTGCTAAAGATAACTTATTTTTTTGAGATAATATTTTGTACTTTTGTAGCATCACTTCCAAAAAAGTATACAACACGTGGCAAAGCCTTGGATTAAATAATTAGGGTCATTCTCTTCAAAACCCAGTTTTATGGTATAGTACTCTGTGTATTATACTACTATTTCTTGTTGTATAATTTAATCAAGTTTTTATGGAAAACCGTAAATGGTTTAAGACTTATATGTTTATATGGGCTGGGCAGTTTGCATCAATGCTTACAAGTTATGCTGTCCAATTTGCTATTGTTATATGGCTTAGTCTGGAGTATAAGTCAGCCGAAGTTTTAGCCTACGCAGGAATAGCAGCTATGTTACCTCAAGCATTGATAGGCTTAATTGCGGGGGTATATGTTGACCGCCTCAATCGTAAGTGCGTTATGATTTTTTCGGATGCTTTTATAGCTATCTGTACTCTTGCGTTACTCTTCATTCTACAAAATGAAAATGTTAATTTGATATGGATTTACATTCTACTCGGATTGCGTTCTGTTGGCAATGCTTTTCATACTCCAGCACTACAGGCTATAGCTCCACTAATTGTACCCCAAAGTGAATTGGTAAAGGTTGCTGGAATTAATCAGGTTCTGCATTCGGTTTGTAGTATTGGCGGTCCTGCCATTGGCACTTTAGCCATTGCTTATCTTCCCATTTCAAAAGTACTGTACTTGGATTTGATTGGAGCATTGCTGGCTATTATTTCGCTCGTTATGGTGAAAATTCCTAATTTGGTGACGAAATCAAAATCGTCTATCTATTCCATTGCTACTGATTTTTCGGAAGGATTTCAGACTGTTTCCAAGAACAAAGGTTTGCGTTATCTTTTTCTTTATGCAATGGCGATAACCTTTGTTATAATGCCTGCTGCCATTATGTTTCCGTTACTAACAACAGGGCATTATGCAGGAGGGAAATGGGAGATGGGAATTGTAGAAGTGGTTTGGGGCGGAGGTATGCTTATTGGCGGTGTCATCTTGAGTATTTTCAAATTAAAAGACTCAAAAGTAGCAGCTGTCAATGTAATGTATGTATTATTGGGACTTACATTTATTGTGAGTGGAGCATTGCCTGCAAGTTGGTTTGTAGGATTTGTATTGACAACTGCCATTGGAGGTATCAGCCTATCCGTTTTCAATGGCTGTTTTACAGCAATTGTACAGACAGAGGTAAATCCTGAAAAATTAGGACGTGTATTTTCTCTATATTATAGTATGGCAGTGTTGCCAAGTGTAATCGGCTTATTATTCACAGGTCTAATTGCAGAAGTTATTGGAGTAAA
>RDDY01000233.1 GCA_003852805.1 Chryseobacterium sp. | reverse complement strand
CTACGGTTCCTACCACTACTCTGTTCCCGCTGATTTTATCGGCATCGAAAGCATGATTAAGGATGGCGACAATAAAGCAATGTGTATAGCCGGCGTTTTCGGAGGTGCAGAATCGGGCGTCTCAGAAAATACGGTCACCGTCTTTCTGGAGAGCGCGTATTTCAACCCTGTTGCCGTGCGTAAAGCATCTAAGGCTCACGGCTTAAACACCGACGCATCTTTCCGTTTTGAGCGAGGGGTAGATCCGGAGATGACCGAAACAGCCTTGCTGAAAGCCGTCGAATTGTTGCAAGAAATAGCGGGCGGACATTTGGTCGGCGAGATCATCGACATAAAATCAGAGATTCCGCAGCCTGTTAAATCGACGCTTAAACTTAGCCGTATCAATCAATTGTTAGGTATTAACATTCCTGAGGATACAGTAAAGGATATTTTGAAAGTGCTCGATATCGATGTCGTTTCCCAAAACGACGATGTTTTGGAAGTGTCTGTTCCCACTTACCGCGCAGATGTTACACGCGAGGTAGACGTAATCGAGGAAATCCTTAGAATTTACGGTTACAACAAAATTGAAGCTCCGGGAAAAATTGCTTTTACTCCTGTAAAGTTGGCTTATGACGATGAAGATTCGTTGCTGAAAAATTGGGCAAATATCTTGGTGGCAAACGGCTTTTTCGAGGTGATGAACAATTCGTTGACGCACGTGGAAGATAACGCCGGCGCGGTGAAATTGCTCAATCCGTTGAGCAGTGAATTGTCGTGCATGCGTGTCTCGCTGTTGGAAGGGCTTTTGGAAAACGCCGAGTATAACATCAACCGCAAGCGTTCTGATCTAAAGCTCTTCGAAGTCGGAAAAATCTACGGCAAGCGCGAACAATACCACGAGCGTCGGCAGATGGTGCTCTTGGTAACCGGAAAACAAACGCCGGAAAGCTGGGCAGAGAAACAAAAACCGACAGATTTCTATTACTTGAAATCTTTTATAAATCTGCTCATGGAAAAGGCAGGCATCACTGTGGATGAGAAAGCTTTGGATGACAGCCGTTTTAGCGAAGGGCTCGAAATGTCCGTCGGCGGAAAAACGGTGGCGCGCATCGGGATTATTTCTCCGAAGCTTTTGAAAACAGCCGATATAGATCAGGCAGTTTACTACGCAGAAATAGAGGTGGAGCACATGCAGGCATTGCGCAACACGCAATTGAAATTCCGACCGTTACCGAAATTCAACAAGACGCGCAGAGACTTGGCGCTGTTGGTGGACAAAGAGATCAACTACCGTCAACTGTACGATGCAGCCATCGGCCAATCGCCGTATCTGAAAAACATTAACCTGTTCGACGTCTACGAAGGCAAGAATTTACCCGAAGGCAAAAAGTCTTATGCAATGAGTTTTGAATTGCTACGTGAAGACAAAACCTTGGAAGACAAAGAAATCAACGCTGTGATGGAGAAGCTTATAAAGATTTACAGAAAAAGCTTCGGTGCAGAACTTCGGTCTTGAGTTTGCAGTTTCAGTTACAATCAACCTTAGAATTATGAAAAAGATAGTATTTGGCTTGGGCGTCTTTGCGGTGACAGCGTGTGGTTCTTTGGCTCCGACGGCTAAAATCGGCGGACCGCAGAACTCGCTTTCCAACACCAAGTGGGAAGTGGTAGACAGCTACAACACCAACGCGCGACCCTACATCAGCTTTGACCCCGAGCAAGGGATGACAGGAAACGGCGGCTGCAACAGAATATTCAGCAACAACGTGGTTATTTCGTCCAAAGACGGCAGCTTTCACGTAAACGCAATTGCATCGACCCGAATGGCGTGCCCGAGCATGGATATGTCAACGGAGAGCAATTTCATCAAGATGATAGAATCGGCAGATCATTACGTTACCCGGAAGGATATGCTGGAGCTGTACAAAGGCAATATGCTGCTGATGAAACTGCGCAAAGCACAATAAAGTAAAAAATCCCGAGGACAACCTCGGGATTTTCATTTGTCAATTTCTCAACCGGAGATCGTAGATGTCTTTTCGGCGGTCGCGCATGGTTTGCGCCGCACCGTTGTAATGGACTTCTTTCAGCAGGTTCAGATCTACGTCTACCACCAAGGTCATCTCTGTATTGGGCGTGGCTTCGCCTTTTATCGCATTGGACGGGAAGGCAAAATCTGACGGCGTAAAAACCGCCGCTTGACCGAACTGAATGTCCATATTGCTCACGCCGGGCAAGTTGCCCACGCATCCCGCAATGGCAACATAACACTCATTCTCTATCGCACGCGCGGCCGAGCAGTTCCTCACGCGCATGTAGGCGTTTTGGGTATCGGTTAAATAAGGTACGAACAATATCTTCATTCCTTGGTCTGCTAATATCCGCGGCAACTCGGGGAACTCTACATCATAGCAGACCACCACGCCGACTTTTCCACAGTCGGTATCGAAAACCTTTACCTCGTTGCCGCCAACCATTCCGTAATAATTGCGCTCGTTTGGCGTGATATGAATCTTTCTGCATTCATCTATTTTCCCGTCGCGGTGCAACAGGTAACTCACGTTGTAAAGGTTGCCGTCTTCAACCAGCGGCATACTTCCCGAGATGATATTGACATTATAGCTCACTGCAAATTGCGAGATTTTGTCTCGAATTTCCTCCGTCATTTTCGCCAATTCTTCCATGGCTTCGCGCGGATTCAAGTGGTTTAATCCGGCAAGCAACGGCGTATTGAACAGTTCGGGGAACAAGCAGAAATCTGCATTATAACTGCCCACCACATCCACAAAGAACTCTACCTGTTGGTAAAAAGCATCGATATCTTTAAAGTGACGCATCTGCCATTGCACCAGTCCCAAACGGATCACGCTATCTTGCATCGTGTTGGGTTTCGCGGTATAGTAGATATTATTCCACTGCAGAAGTACGGCGTAATCTTCAGATTCGGTATCGCCGGGCAGATAATTCTTTAAAACCTTCGTTGGCGAGAAGTCGTTGGACAATTGGAAGGAAAGGACAGGATCATAGATTTCCTTCGTGCGTACTTTCCTGATATATTCGCGCGGCGTCAGCTCGTCACTGTAAAGGTGATAACTCGGAATTCTGCCGCCAATGACTATGGAACGTAAATTCTTGATTTCACACAATTCCTTGCGTGCATCATAAAGACGGCGGCCCAGACGCAATGAACGGAAATCGGGATGTACAAAGATCTCTATGCCATACAATACGTTGCCTATGTTGCTGTGCGTATTAAAGGTCTCGTGTCCCGTGATCTCATCGTACGTATGCTGATCGCCGTACAATTCGTATTGGACCACGATGGACAGTGCCGCAGCGGCCAATTTGCCGTCTACCGTTATACACATTTGTCCGTCGGGAAAAATGGATGTCAGTTTTTGAATATTGCGTTTGGACCAAGTGTTGTCCTCCATTTCAGGATAGGCTTCCTGCATGGCTTCGCGCAGTTCGTCATAATCGTCCAGATGGAGTTTTCTTATCTCTACTTGCATAAATTTTCTTTTGAGGAATAAGTCAAAGCTTGTCGGTTTCAATTATCAAGCCATGATCTTTTATCTTCTTGGTTGAAAGCTTGAGGAAGCGGAACACCAGAAAAATGGCTGAAACCGTAAGACCGATGCCCAGCGCAATCCACATCCCGACGGCGCCCAAACCCACCACATAACAGAGAACGTATCCTAACGGCAAGGTGATGATCCAATAAGCGATGAAGGTGATTAGGCTTGGGATGCGCACGTCTTGAATGCCGCGCAGTGATCCCATTGTAGCTACCTGAATACCGTCGGACAACTGAAACAATGAGGCTATGATAAACAATTGCGCAGACAATGCAATCACATCATAATCATCGCTCTGCGTAAACAGTGTCGGCAAAGAGTTTCGGCCGAAGATAAACAGCA
>RDDY01000308.1 GCA_003852805.1 Chryseobacterium sp. | reverse complement strand
GAAGTAATCCAGCCGTAAAATGCAAAGTGTGAATGTGCTTCGCGAAGGTTTTTCTGCTCGAGCCACGGTAGGTCGAAGGCAATCTTATAGCGCATGGCCAGCCCCAGCAGCGCTGTCAGAAAGAGACTGAAGACCGCTAACCGTAACCAAGAAAACTTGGGTCTCATAGAAAAGAAGTTTATGAAAAAAGAATCTCTCCCGCAGGAGAGAAACTTTCTATTCTACACTGATGACGTCCAGTATTTCGGGCGCGTGTTTTTTGATGGTATTTTCTACACCGAGTTTCATGGTAGAAGTATTCACAGGGCAAGAGGAACAGTTGCCTAAGAGTTTTACGTAGACCCTACTCTCTTTTACCTCTATCAACTCAATATCTCCGCCGTCGCGGTTCAGAAAAGGTCGAATCTCCGACAACGCGTCCAACACTTTGTTTACAGTCTCTGCTTGTTGAAATCCGGTATCCATAATCATTTATTTAGAGCAACCCGCCATCGTGGTGATTTTCACCGCTTCTGTGGGAGGCAAATCTTTGTTTCGGCGCACCAAGCTTTCCACCATATTGCGGGCGGTTTCGCGGTACACCTCGGCTATAACGCTGTTTTCTTGCAATGCGGCAGGACGACCGACATCGCCTGCCTCGCGCACGCTCTGAATCAACGGAATCTCTCCTAGTACAGGAATTCCCAAATCCGCCGCCAAGTGCTGCGCCCCTTCTTTCCCGAAGATGTAATAACGGTTCTCCGGCAATTCTTCCGGCGTGAAGTAAGCCATATTTTCTATAAGTCCGAGGACAGGAATGCTGATATTCTCCATTTGGAACATAGCAATACCCTTGCGCACATCAGCCAACGCCACGTGCTGCGGCGTACTTACAATAACCGCGCCCGTCACAGGAACCTCCTGAATGATGGACAGATGAATATCACCCGTGCCCGGCGGCAAGTCAATGAGAAGAAAATCCAGTTGCCCCCAAGCAGCATCGCGTAACATTTGGTTCAACGCTTTGCTCGCCATCGGACCGCGCCAAACCACCGCCTGATTGGCACCGCTGAAGTAACCGATTGACAGCATTTTCACGCCGTAATTTTCTATAGGTTTCATCAGGCTTCGGCCGTTTTGTTCTACCGTAATCGGCTTTGCACCGACCGTGTCGAACATGGTAGGAACCGACGGACCGTAAATATCGGCATCCAACAACCCGACTTTAAAACCCATCTGCGCCAAAGTTACCGCCAAGTTGGCAGCCACGGTAGATTTACCCACACCTCCTTTTCCGGAAGCGATGGCAATCACATTATTGATGCCCGGGATTTGCTTGCCCTTTATGCGGTTTTTCTCTGCCTCGGACGGCTCGGGATTTTCTATTTTCAATTTCAGTTGCACCTTCTCGCCAAACTCGCTGGCAAAGGCAGACTTCATCGCCGCTTCCAACTTCTTTTTTTCGTGCATTGCCGGGGAGTGCGCCACCATGTCGATGTAAATATCATCGCCCATGATTTGCACATTCTTCACCAAATCATCCACTTCTATCTCCTTCAGGAATCGGTTTACAATATCTTTATTAAGCATAATGATTCTAAATAAAGTGTAAAATTACGATAATTTGACGACATCCTGCCGGCCCGATAAGCTGATACTTCGCAGGAACCAATTCCGTTTAACGGAAATCGAATACCAACGGAAACACAAAGCTGACGATGCCCGCCCAGAGGACGTATACGGGCAGATAGGCCGCCATCAAGACCGAAACCGAATCGGTAGACTTTCTTGAAGTCAAGATTTTGATCAGTCGAAATATGAGTTTAAGAAGGTTGACAAAGATGATTCCACAAGTGCCGAGGACGGCCAAACGGTTCGGGGTGACGCCGTGCGGCCAAGAACGATAACCGATGGCGGACAGTATGATTGCCGATACGCCGATTGTCAATACCGACAGTATCAGCAACAGCCAAACATTGGTGCGACCGAGCGTGGCAAAATTTTCGGCAACGGCAAAGTAAATCAATGCCATGACCACCAATAGCAATGCGTTGAAAATGATGAGAAAATCGCGCTCGTCATATGGACTTTTTCCGGAATAAAACAGGAAGAAGAGATAAACCGACAACAGGACAATGACCAGCGGAATGAAAATTCGGGCCACTACAGCCGAGACTTTACCCACGAGCTGCGGATTGTTACGGACCAAGTACGTGCTGACAATAGGCGCGGCAGCCAGACCAAAAACGCCGATGTTGTTGAAATAAAACTCTTCTATACGGTAACCCAGCAGCGAAAAAAGTCCGATGGTAATGGCCGAGAGAAAGCCGCCGACCGTGATAATCAAGAGGCCCATGACAATTAGGTCACCGTTGTAGCGCACAAATTCCATTCTGTGTCTGCGGAGGTCACCGGGCTTGGATGTGAAAACGTAACCCAAAATCCCCCAAATGAAAATGATAAGGTGCAGACAGGTTAAAACCAAAGTGCTGCTGGTGGTATCCTCGGGCAGCAGATTGATGAAGATCAACGCAAGAAGCATAACGCTCGCTACCCAAGCCGCCCGCGCAGTTGACAATTTATTCTTGACGCCGAAGTAAATCAGCAGAAACGGAAAGACGATGTAACCGAAATTCCGCGGATAGAAAATATCTTCATCTATCGGAAAAATCCGGGGCAGTTTGGCTATGAAACCGGCCAGTAATGAAACAACAATAACGAAGATAATCTCGCGAGAAGAACCCCAATGCAGTTCGCTCTTCTTTTCAAAACGGAAACGCTCGTTCCAAAATGCAGCAGCGGGCGAATCTTTTATTTCAGGATATAATTCATCAAAGACACGGCGAAAGTTTGCTTTGTTTTCTCGATAAAGTCGTTCCAGCACGGCAGGCTCATGTAGACTTTGCAATATTTTTTCTTTCATGGTGAAGATTTTGGCAATGCTAACGAAAACGATACCAAAACAAATGGCGTCTTTCCGTTCGCACATTGTAATCGTTTAATAGCGAAAAAAATCCCCGACTGAATGCCGAGGAATTAATTTGTCAGAGGTCTCCGCCTGCATCGGCAAGCTCGCCTTCCCACTTGCTGACCGAGGTGGTTGCCAGGGCATTCCCCAGTACGTTGGTCATGCTTCGGCCCATATCGCAGAAATGGTCGATGGGCAGAATCAGCGCGATGCCCTCAGGCGGGATGCCGAACATAGAGCCTGTCGCCACAATAATTACCAGAGATGCGCGCGGCACGCCGGCAATGCCCTTACTGGTTATCATCAGCACCAACAGCATGGTAAATTGCTGCCCCAGCGACATATCGATGCCGTAAATTTGCGCGATGAAAATGGATGCGAAGGTCATATACATCATACTTCCGTCCAGGTTGAAAGAGTAACCCAATGGCAGAATGAATGACACGATACGGTTGTTCGCACCGAAGCGCTCCAGCTCCTGAACCAGCTTAGGGAACACCGCTTCTGAACTCGTCGTGGAAAATGCAATCAACAACGGTTCTTTAATGCGTCGGATCAACTCGAACAAACGCTTGCCCAAAATAAGGTACCCGACAATAAGCATTACCAGCCACAACACCGCCAGTGCAAAGAAGAAGTCTCGCAGGTAAATGGCATACACCGTAAATATTTGGAAGCCGTTTGCGGCCACCACTGCAGCCACCGCACCCAGCACACCGAGCGGTGCAAACCACATGATGTAGGAAACCATTTTCAATATTGTGTGCGCCAAAATATCCAACGCCTTTATCACAGGCGCAGCATAATCACCGAGCGTGGACAGTGCGATACCAAACATTACCGAGAAAACTACAATCTGCAAAACCTCATTTGTGGCGAAAGCCTCAAAGACGCTCTTGGGCACAATATGGTTGACAAACTCTGCCAGGGAAAAACCTTTGCTGCTGTTGCTTACAATATCCT
>RDDY01000125.1 GCA_003852805.1 Chryseobacterium sp. | reverse complement strand
TTCTTTGTTACGGCCTCACCGTCTGAAATGATTTTTATGATGTAAACACCTGCCGGCAAGCTGCTGACATCTATCGTCTGATAAGATTTTGCTGTTGAACTCAATACTTTCTTTCCTGCCGTATCATAAAGCTCAACCGTTTTGGCACCGCCATCGGGAATCAGTACGTTGATTGTAGAATCTGTAACCGTAGGGTAGACGGCTACCGATTTCTTCACGGTTTCCGTTGCAGACATGCTACCGCTTGCTTGCAGTCCCGTCACAACCAATGCGTAAGCTTGGCTTGCCGCATTGCCCGCTTCATTTACCAAACTTCCTTTGTTGGAAACTTCAATACGATACGTTCTCCCCGCGACGGGGTTTTCAATCAGCACCTGTTCTACATTGTCCACGGTGTTGTCACCCTTGGTTGCCGGCGCCATCGGGTTGTTGGCATCCAATCTCCACGGGTAATAAACTTGGTTGTTCGTGGTATCGATGATGCGCAGATCCAGATCGTTCACCAAGCGGGACGAGAGATTGTTCTGCAATTCTTCATCGGAATTGAAAGGAACTGCCGCAGGATCTACCCATGAGATAGTGGCCTTCAATGCTTCACCTTCCTTGGCTGCAATTTCCTTGATGTACTTTGTTCCGGAGGTAAGAACTCTGCGCTCGAAGATTGCTTTGTCATTTGTCTTATCGATTACCAACCCCGCTGCGCGGCTTGCATCGACAAAGCCCCAACCGTACCAAACATCAGGTCCTGCATTTCCGGCTTCATTGGCGGTATGCGTAAGCAGCGCTTTCATTTCGTCCGCTTTGTAGATCAGATTCGGATCGTTGTTTAGATGGCGAGCCAACTCGGTAACCGCGCCGGCCACGCCCGAAACAACAGGTGCCGAATAGGAGGTTCCGCTACCGGTTGCGTACGAAGCGTAGTTTGTGGCGTTGGAATAAGTTGCTACTAAGTGGTTTGATCCCACAGCGCTGATATCGGGTTTTACCGCGCCGTCTCTGCGTGGGCCGGCGCTGCTGTAGGATGCCTTGCTTACATCCGAGGGCGAGGTATAAATATAGTTGGAACCGACGAGCTGATCGGTCGATCCGACCACTATGATGTTCTTGGCCAGCGAACCCCAACCGATGCAGTAATAACCTTGACTGCAGTTTTTGGCAGGCCGCTCTTCACCATCCGCAAACGGAACATATTTGTTGAGCGCAGAGTCAAATCTAAAAGCTTTGTCATTGGGGCCTGGACCCATGCCGTAATAATTTCCCGCAGATTTTATAACGACATGGTTCGGGTTGCTGTAAACGATTTTATCGTAGTTTGCATCTTGGGTATAATAGCTGCCTGAATAGGTGTCGCGGTTGTTCAGCTCATAATTGCCGATCCAGTACCAGCCGATCTGCGGATAGGTGGAAGAAGGCGAACTGGCGTAAGTCCAGCCCAGGTTGATACCGTAGGAATGGTTGGACACATTCGCGGTGGTCGCGTTATTTAATTTCTGATAGTTGTTTCCGGCAGGCGTTGTGCTGAAGGTGTAGCTGTCAAATGTAGACTTGGTCAAGACGCCGCGTGCCGCTTTCGGTCCGTAGGGTGCTGCAAAGTTGCCGATGCCGATTGCTCCGATGATTCCGGCAACGTTGGTTGCGTGGCCCGAATAACCCACCGTACCGTTCTCTTTGTCTGTGATACGTTGAGCGACCGGGACGCCGTCTACGGCACCGAATTCTTTGTGTTTTTCAAAGATTCGTCCGCCATCCATTACCAAAATATTGATGCCGTCTCCTTCAATTTTCAGATTGTTGATTCCCGGCAGCGTCCCGTCTTGCAGTGCCGGTACATTTGCGCTTTGATTTGCACGAGTGTCGTCGGACTCCAAGAAAACAGGAATACGGTTTGCGAAACCGGCCAAACGAGATCTCTCTCCATTGACTGTCTCCTGATTGATGTTCTTTGAAGCTTTACCAGCAATCTCATTGAATTGACTTTGATATTGGTCATTCTGTGCAGAGAACAACCTGTTGAGCTCTTCTTTCGATTGTGCGAAAGAAAGAGCCGGCGCTATGCCCAGTAAGAAAAGTACTGCTTTTTTCACGGAATAAATTTTTTGTAATAATAATCAAAAATTTTTTAGATTTCGGTTTTGGTGAACGATATTTCCGCAGATATGCAATAAAAATCCCCATCCGAAACGGACGGGGAATTGCTATTTTGATAATGAACGCTTAATCTTTGTTCTTAATCTTGTCTTTGATCTGCTGCTCCAGTTCTTCCTGCAATTCGGGGTTGTCTTTGATGACGTCTTTCACTGCATCACGACCTTGTCCCAAACGGGTGTCGCCGTAGCTGAACCATGAACCGCTTTTTTGGATCACACCGAGTTCGACGCCTTGGTCCAAAATTTCACCGACCTTGGAAACTCCTTCGCCGTACATGATATCGAACTCCGCTTGTTTGAACGGTGGAGCTACTTTGTTCTTCACAATTTTCACCTTCACGCGGCTACCGATGGCCTCATCACCGTTTTTGATCGGTTGGCTGGCCTTGCGAATATCGATTCTTACCGAAGCGTAAAACTTCAATGCGTTACCACCGGTGGTGGTTTCGGGGTTGCCGAACATTACACCGATTTTCTCACGCAACTGGTTGATGAAAATCACCGTACACTTGGTTCTGTTAATGGTAGCGGTAAGCTTTCTCAACGCCTGAGACATCAAGCGAGCGTGCAGCCCCATTTTGGAATCGCCCATTTCGCCTTCAATCTCGGCTTTCGGTGTCAATGCAGCTACCGAGTCGATAACCACGATGTCGATGGCTCCGGAACGGATCAGATTATCGGCAATTTCAAGTGCCTGCTCACCGTTGTCGGGTTGAGAAATGATCAGATCGTCCAGATTGATCCCGAGCTTGGCGGCATAGTGACGGTCAAAGGCGTGCTCTGCATCGATGAACGCTGCAATGCCACCGGCTTTTTGTGCTTCGGCAATTGCGTGTAGCGTGAGGGTTGTTTTACCTGAAGATTCAGGTCCGTAGATTTCAATCACGCGGCCGCGGGGATAACCGCCGACGCCCAGCGCAACATCCAAACCCAGTGAACCGCTTGAGATAACTTCTATACTATCGTCCACAGATTCATCACCCAGAGTCATTACGGTGCCTTTACCATAGGTTTTATCGAGTTTGTCAAGCACCAAACTAAGTGCTTTTTTCTTGTCTTCTAAACTGCTCATTTACATTTTTTTAAACACTCAAAAGTACGAAAAAGCCGCGAGATTTGAAAGCTTTTCGAACAAAAAAACAGAGTCCTGGGCGAACTTTTTTTCGGAAAAATTTGGAACTAAAAATAATTATGCTACCTTTGCACCACAATAAAAAAGGACAGACCCATGGTGTAGCGGTAACACTACTGATTTTGGTTCAGTCATCTGGGGTTCGAATCCCTGTGGGTCTACTTAATCAAACCGTAATTTGCTCATTTATAGCAGATTACGGTTTTTTGTTTTAAAAGTTTTTTTGGTGTCCGAAGATTTTGGTATTCACGTCGGACAGTAGTCTGTCTTTTCTCTGTTATTCCCTGCATATTTATTGCTGCTAAAACGCATCCAAACACTTGTGATTGAATTAAGTTCATTAAAGTGTCATTTGTGTTGCCGGAATAAGGTGGTTCATCAATAATTTTGATTCAAAATATAAAATATGAAAAGACTATTATTGATTCTCACCGGTGTAACTGCTGCTAATCTGCTGGCAAAACCGATCTCTCCTCGGCAGGCTCTGGCTACAGCAAGCAGTTTTTTTTCCGCCAAGGGCGAGTTGGCAAAAGGCAACAGTAACTTACAGATCGTTTATACAGGTACTGATGAGTCTCAAGCGCGGAAAAAAAACTGCTTGCTGTAGCCAGAGCCTGCCGAGGAGAGATCGGTTTTG
>RDDY01000254.1 GCA_003852805.1 Chryseobacterium sp. | reverse complement strand
TTAAAAGTTTGGTGGAAGCTTTCCGTTCTAAGGCAAATGAATTGCACGACGTTCTGAAAATGGGGCGCACGCAGCTACAGGACGCGGTACCGATGACAATGGGCCAAGAGTTTACCGCCTTTGCCAACACGCTGAACAACGAAGTGGCGCGGTTGAAAACCAATGCGGATCTGTTCCTAGATGTTAACATGGGCGCTACCGCCATCGGAACGGGACTCAATGCTCCTCCCGGATATGCGGCGCGCTGCGCGGAGATTTTGGCAGAACTTACCGGCTTTGATATTGTCTCAGCCGGTGATCTGGTAGAAGCTACGCCCGATACCGGAGCCTTTGTGATTTACAGCGGAGCGCTGAAACGGATGTCGGTCAAGCTTTCCAAGATTTGCAACGATTTGAGGTTGTTGGCCAGCGGGCCGCGTGCGGGATTGTTCGAGATTAATCTGCCGGCAATGCAACCCGGTTCTTCCATTATGCCGGGGAAGGTCAATCCCGTAATTCCGGAAGTGGTCAATCAGGTATGTTTCAAAGTCATCGGCAACGATTTGACAGTAACATTCGCCGCAGAAGCGGGTCAACTGCAACTGAACGTTATGGAGCCCGTCTTGTGCCAATCCATCATGGAGTCGATCAAACTGCTGATTAATGCCATGGATACCCTGCGTGAACGCTGCGTAACGGGCATTACCGCGAACAAAGATGTGGCGCTTGCAATGGTGCACAACAGCATCGGGATCGTTACGGCGCTCAATCCGTACATCGGTTACAAAAACAGTACAAAAATAGCCACGGAAGCCTTGGCCACAGGAAGACGTGTGTATGACCTTGTATTGGAGCAGGGACTCTTGACGCGCGAAAAGCTTGACAAAATCCTGGATCCCGAGAATATGCTGCGGCCGCACATGTTGCCCGAAAAACAATAACCGGCATTTAAAAGATCAACCTTATCTATCTGCTGTTTTGCGGCAGTCGACTTTTTATGGATAAAACCGAAACAAACAACACGTATACATTTCAAACCGCGCCCGACGATCCGTATGGCGTGCGCGTTTACACTCTTCAAAACGGCCTGACCGTTTATTTGGCCAAGAACGACGACGCGCCGAAAATACAAACCTACATTGCGGTGCGGGCAGGTTCCAATGACGATCCTGCGGATAATACAGGTCTCGCGCATTATTTGGAGCACATGATGTTTAAGGGGACATCAAAAATCGGAAGTGCGGACTGGGCCAAGGAAGAGCCGTTGCTAAACGAAATTTCGGAACTGTACGAACAGCACAAAGCCGCCGAAACCGCCGAAGAGAAAAAAGAAATCTATCGTAGGATCGATGCGGTTTCCCGGCAGGCTTCCCAATACGCGATAGCCAACGAGTACGACAAGATCATAAGTGAGATAGGAGCAAGCGGTACCAACGCGCATACATGGCTGGACGAGACCATTTATAAAAACAGCATTCCGTCGGGCGAGTTGGAGAAATGGTTGAAACTGGAGTATGAGCGGTTTTCAGATTTGACGCTGCGCCTCTTCCATACCGAGCTGGAAACGGTGTATGAAGAATTTAACCGAGGCCAAGACAACGACGGCAGACTGGTGAATTATGCACTGATGGAACTGTTGTTTCCCAAGCATCCCAATGGTCAGCAGACAACCATAGGAAAGGCGGAACACCTGAAAAATCCGTCGATGGCAGCCATCCACCAATACTTCGACACTTATTATGTGCCCAACAATATGGCCGTAATCTTGGTGGGAGATCTCGACTTTGATGCGACGATTGCATTGGTTGACCAATACTTCGGCCGGATGATTCCGCACGAACTGCCGCCACGGAATCGTCCCGAGGAAGAACAAATGACAAGCATACAGCGCCGCACCGTTTACAGTCCGTCCGTTCCGCGGCTGCACTTGGCTTGGCGCACCGATAGCGCAGGTACGCGCGAGGCGCACTTGGCCGAACTGTCTGCGCAAATCCTGAGCAATAACGGACAAGCGGGTTTGATCGATATCAACATCAATCAGCGCCAAACCGCTTTGCGCGCGGGCGCCTTTTTCATGCCTTTCAAGGAATACGGCAACTTCACGATGGTCATCATTCCGCATCCGGGACAAGGTTTGAAAGAGGCCGAGCAGCTGTTGCTGCAACAGGTAGAACTGTTGAAAGAGGGCGCTTTTGAAGAATGGATGTTGCCGGCGAGTGTCAACGATATGAAGTTGGCGCGGCTGACAGGCTGGGAAACTGCGGACGGCTTGGCCACATCGTTGTACGAGAGTTTCATACGCGAGCAGTCGTGGGCGGATGAGCTGGCCGAATTGGATCAACTGGCCGAAATCACGAAGCGAGAGATTGTGGATTTTGCCCGAGAGTTTTTTCGGGACAATTACGCAGTTGTGTACAAAGAAACGGGTGAGAATACAGATCTGATCAGAATTGAAAATCCCGGAATCACTCCCGTCGACTTGAACCGCGATGTACAGTCGGCTTTCGCAAAAGAAATTGCAGCGATGCCCTCCATCGACCCGACGCCGCAGTTTGTAGATTACGATGCGATGATCCAAGTTTCTGAGGTCGCCGAGAAGAAATTCAGTTTCGTCCGCAACAAATATAATGAGGTGGCTCAAGTCAACTACATTTTTCCGTTTGGCAGCGACCATGACCGCAAATTGCCTTTGGCCATAGAAATGTTGGAGTTCTTGGGTAGCGAACAACTGTCGCAAGAAGACCTGCGGCTGGAGTTTTTCAAGTTAGGCATTAGCCACAGTTTTCGCACCTCTGCGGACCGGCTCAGCTTGATGATTTCAGGCCTGGAGGAAAACATTGCCGAAGGCTTGCAACTGATTCACCGTTGGCTGTCGGCGTTAAAGCCCGACGACGAAATTTATCAAATGACGGTGCAGACCATTCTGGGAACGCGGGAAGCAGTGAAGCGTGACAAGAACCGAATACAGCAGGCGCTGACCGATTATGCCAAATTCGGGCGAGGGGCACGCTCGCGGGATGTACTGTCGATTGATGAATTGCGGCAAACCACAGCACAAGAATTGACCGATAAGATCCGCAACTTGTTGTTTATGCCGTACGAGATTTTTTACTACGGTCAAAACCCCGAACAGTTGCGAAATGTCCTTCCGTCCATCACTCAACAGGCAACCCGATTTGCTCCCGCGGCCAAGCAGTATCCCGAACCAAAGACGGGCGGCAAGGTCTATGTCGTAGATTATGATATGGTACAGGTGGAGTTTTCTCAAGTGGCGCGCGGCGGTTTTGTGGATGTCAGCCGTTTCGGTGAGCAAAATGTTTTCAATGAATATTTCGGGCGCGGATTGTCCTCTGTGGTGTTCCAAGAAATTCGCGAAAGGCGGTCATTGGCATACGCGGCGGGAGTTACTTACACCGCTGCCGAACAGAACGATCGGCACGACTATATCCGTGCATTTATCGGCACGCAGCCCGATAAATTGCAGATTGCAGTGGAGGCGATGGACGAACTGTTGAACCATTTTCCGCAGTACGAATTGCAGTTTCAAGCCGCGCGAAGATCCGCACTGAAGCGCATTGCATCGGGTCGCATCACACGGCAGCATATTTACTTCAATTATATCAATTTGAAAAAGCTGGGTGTGTCGCATGACATCCGCCGCGATATGTATGAGCAGATCAGCGCGTTGGATTTGGAGCGCCTGACGGCATTTTACAATAGGTATGTAAAAAATGTGGGCTACAATACCGCTATCCTTGGCCGCAAAGACCTAATTGATTTTGAGCTGCTCTCATCATTGGGTAAGGTGGAAGAATTGACTTTGGAAGAATTGTTCAACTTCGTCCCTCGATTAAATAAAGTCAGAAGCCAAACAATTCTTCCAAAGTCAATTCTTCCACCTTACCCAATGATGAGAGCAGCGCGTTGGATTTGGAGCGCCTGACGGCATTTTACAATAGGTATGTAAAAAAT
>RDDY01000131.1 GCA_003852805.1 Chryseobacterium sp. | reverse complement strand
ATTCATATTACTGTTCGGTAACGGTGGCTATGGCTATATTGTACTTGTGGTTCTCTGCAATGGACATCAAATACACAACGTCTTTGTGCAGCGCGTTCTCGTCTGCGCGGATGGTAAAGCTCGGCACCTGTTGTCCCTGCAATTGGTTTTGCAAATACGCTTCTACCTGTTCCCGCGGAACCTCTTTGTCGTCGATAAAATATTTTCCGTCTTTGGTAATGCTGACTGTCAACGGGTCGGTAACGTTGGGATTTTGATTGTCCGCTTGCGGCAACTTAACATCTATGGCGCTTTGGCTGATGGCAGAAGAGGTAATCATGAAGAAAATCAACAGCAGAAAAATGATGTCTGTCATAGACGCCATGCTGAACTCTGCGCTGATGCGGTTTCTGCGTTTCAGTTCCATATTAAAGCGGTTTGTTCAGGGTATCCAAGAATTCGTTGGCGTGGGTCTGAATTTTCATCACCAATCGGTCTACGCGCGTCACCAAAATGTTGTAGAAAAAGTAAGCGGGAATCCCCACAAAAAGACCTGCGGCTGTGGTGGCCATTGCGGTATAAATGCCCGATGCCAACAGTTTGGGACTCACGGCGCCGGTAACATTGGAGATTTCAAAGAACGCCATAATCATCCCGATTACCGTTCCCAAGAAACCCAGCATAGGCGCAGCCCCCGATGCTGAGGCCAAAAGGTTCAGGTTTTTCTCCAGGCGCGAAATTTCCAGCTGACCTTGGTTTTGCATCGCGTTGGAGATATCGCTTATCGGGCGACCGATCCTTGCCAAACCTTTTTCTATCATGCGCGATTCCGGCGTATTTGCTCTGTGGCAAAGGTCTATTGCCTGCTGTATTCTGCCGTCGTGCACCATATCGTTTATATTGTTGATGAAGTTCGGGTCAGATTTGCTCTCTCGTCGGATAAAGAAGAGTCTCTCGAAAAAAACGTAAAGGGCCAAGATGCCCAAGAGGAAAATGAGCGCCATGATGACGTTGCCCAAGATTCCGCCGCTAAAGAGAATGTCCCACAAAGAGAAGACCTGCTGGGTCTGTGGCGTTGCCGGCATAGTGTATTTGATTTATGGTTTTTGAACGCTAAAAGTACGTGATTATTATTGACGCGGCAGCGCGCCAACTCAGGTTTTCAGAAAGAAGATGTTAATCCTCTACGGGAATTTCGTCTTGTTTGAAGTGGCATTTCAGCCGAAACGGAATCTTCTCACCCGACGAAGTGTAAAAGTCGTCAATCATTCCTTTCCAAGTCAGTTGCAATCCGTCCGTCGGGCAGGTGCTGAAGCTCAGTTCGTTATCGTAGAGCAGTGCATCCTCATCGTCAAAGAGATCTACTTCTGTAAAGATGTCATCGGCAGTGTCGCTGATCAGAAAGGTTTTGCCGTCCAGTTTATTGTCGCCGATGGGAAATTCTGAAATATTTAACGCCAATTGCGGAAAGTTATACTGAAGTGAGTCATCGTCTACATGGTCCAGGTCATCGCTCGTGATAACTTCCAGCTCCAAAAAGTTCTCGCTGTTTTGGTAGACCGCTTTGCAGTAGGTCTGTTGGATGTTGTATTTAAGGGTTTCATCCGGATGGTAGATTTTCAAAATCCCTTTCATTACTGTCGGTAAAAATGGTTTTTTAATTGATTGAAACTTAAAACTGTACCGAGCAAAGATATTTTATTTTTCGAAACCTAAAAATAAAAAGCTGCCGCGGAGAGCGACAGCCGTACAAATGGTGTTTCGTGCTGTTATTTGAAGTTGAATTTCACCGTAAACATCAGCTGGCTCGGGCGAATTCTGATGCTGCTTTGGGTAACCATGAGTGCATTGTCACTGATGCGTTCAAAGAATTTGGTATTGGCAATATTCAGCCATTTCAGTTCAAAGTCTATTTTCTTTGCCGCCCAAGTGTACTGGTAAGACGCATCGAAGAACTTGTTGCGGTAGGTTTTGCCCGCAGAAGTGCTGCTCATGTCGTCCCAGGTAAAACCGACGGTGTGGTTGTCGGCGGGGTAGAAGAAGGCGTTCAAAGCGTGATTCCAATTCGACGAGCGGGTGTCGCCGAAACGAGTATCGTTGGAGCTCCAGCCCAAATTCAACAGATAATCCAAACTCATCCACTTGAAATAAGTGTTGTTGAATTTTACACTCATCCCTTGTGAGCGGCTCGTCATTTCGGAAAGTTCACCGTTATACAGTCGGTCACTTTCCGAAGAGCTTAGTCGGTAGGTAACCGATGCGTTGGTCTTAAAGTTGGGGAAGTATTTGCCGATTTCGGTGCTGACGCTTTGCGTCAAGCTCGTATTTCTGCGTTCCACACCGATGATGACGCTTTGCCCCGAACCCGATGTTACCTCGTCAAACATCAGATTTCGAGAGCTGCCGTTGATGCTGTAACGTACATTCCCAAAGAGATTGTTCAGCGGATTGCGGTATTCTATGGCCGAAAAGAAAGATTTGCTGTCGCTTTCCAAAATCGGATTGTTTTTGCGGTTGAGCGACGAAGCGTTGAACAAAATATAACCGCCGTAAATATCGGCCAAATCCCCGAAGCTGTGGTTGATGTTACCGCCGGCGCGCGCTTTCCAGAAAGAAGCGAAATCATAATTGGCGAACAAAGACGGCTCAAAGGTCAACCTGTCCAACGAGCGGTTTACATCACGCGCCGCGTCTTGTCCTGACAGGTGGTTGAAATTGACGGGCAATGAAAGTGAAAAGCTCAGGCGCTGTCCTTTGTAATCAACGCGCGTGCTGACATACGGCTGAGAGCGAACCCACCGTAAATCATTAACGGCCGCATCGCCAAAATGTATCGGGCTTTCTGTTTGGTTGAAAGCGTACAAATCGGTTTCCAAACGGTTTGTGGTATAGTTGAAGCCGACCTCGGGGCTGATGGTAAATCTCTTGATACCGAAACCTACCGATGCCGAGTGGCGGCTATCGAAGGTGTTTACTCGTAGATCCTGCGCCACCGTGGCATAAAGCGCCGGCGACAGTAAAGCTCCGCCAAAAGCAGGCAGCTCGAAAAGACTCTGCAAGTATGAGCCCGGCGTTACGTTCAGGTCTTGCTTATCATCCTGATAAGAGATATAAGACATCACATTTACCATGCGCTCGCCCCACGGAATAATTGTGCTCAGCGAGTTTTGAAAAGCGTTTGACGGCCGGCCGAGTGATTGGTGAGAATTACGGTTTACGACATTGCCTGTTTCATCGGGGTTTTGGCGGAATGCTTCCGCACGATCATCGTTCCAAAAACCGTTGAATGTTGTAGTGTTTTTAAAGAAACCTTTCTTCGCGTTCTTGGAGAAGATAAGTTCGGCCTTCCCCTGATTTGTATAAAAATGATTCGTGAAGCGGTTGACCACCGTGGTACCGGCGGCTATGCCCGGATAGTTGGTGTAGGTTGTCGATGATTGGCTCTCGCGCTCAACCACGTTGTTTGTATAGCTTGCGTTGGCTTTAAGCTCCCATTCTTTGCTCAGGTTGGTCAGCATGTTAGCAGAGAGAAAGTGTACGTTGTTCATCAGGTAACGCTTGGCCGGTATGGCCGGTGTGGAAGCGTTCTCCACCGAGAGCCAATTTTCTTGTTGTATGCTGCGGCGGAACCCTTCAAAACGGCCGCCGAAGGCAAACATATTCCCCTCGTTTTCCACCTGTTCACCGTTGTTGTTGGCTTTATAGTTGAGCACCCATTGATAGTTTTTAGAAAAGACCATCGGCGTCAGTTTTACATTCCACAGCAGGGGTGATCCGCCGATGCCTGCCTCACCGCGGCCCGTCATGGTTACCGATTTTTTCAGTCGGATATTCAGCGCGGCGTTTTCAGACGGAACTTTGTCCTGCAAGATTTTCACCGGCTGGTGGTTTTCCATTACCTCCACTTTTGCTACCGCGTCTTTCGGCAAAGATTTGTTGAGCGCGCCATAGCCGCCTTCCATCAGGTCTTTTCCTTCCACATAAAACTTGGCG
>RDDY01000326.1 GCA_003852805.1 Chryseobacterium sp. | reverse complement strand
CCATCAGATTCTGTACAAAGCTCTGACAGTGCTGAATGGTTTCGTCAAACCTGAACTTCGCGATAAGCTGAACCGGCTATGTTTCGAGTTTCAAGATGTCGAACTTGTTGATATCCAAAAGAAAGACTTCGAGAGAATTGTAATCGACCGTAAGAACAAGGATTACGAGAGAGCGCTGGATATTGCGAGGATTATTTTGCTCAATTATTCGCCAAGTCTTAATTATGGTAATGAGAACCTGCTTACGCTGCTGTTCGATATGAATGCATTGTGGGAGGAATATATCTTCAGAATCCTACATAAGCATAAACCTGCGGGAACAGAAGTTTCTTTTCAAAACTCAGCGAAATTCTGGGAAAACAAGCGTATCCGTCCGGATATTGTAGTTAAAACTGAGAACGAAGTATTCGTCATCGATACCAAATGGAAGATTATAGACTCAGCCAATCCCTCCGATGCAGATCTGAAACAGATGTTCGTCTACAATCTTCATTGGCAAGCCGAAAAGAGTATGCTGCTGTATCCACAATTAGATCAGACGGACACAGATTTTGGGAATTACTACTACGGAAATTTAGGCAAGAAATGTAAGCTTGGCTTTGTGAGTATGGTTGGACAAAACCGCATTAGAGATAGCAGAATACTGGCCGATGAAATATTTGACAAGTTGATTCAATCCGCGTCTTATTCGTAAACGGTTCTTTGCCTTTCTCGTGGATAACAGATGTATGCAAAACTGTGCATCGGTTAGAAATTTTCCTTAATTTGGCTACCGATTGCAATAAAATCGTGCGCCCTGAAACACAATGCGTTGACAGCGCTCTGGCGTGTGTTTTGCTCAGATAGCGGCCGACTGTGGCCGAACGGCAAGAAGAAAATACTTTACCCTCATAAAGAACTGCGTTTAATCAAATGGATCAGGAACAAACTCATATATGGTGGCTCAATGAAGAGTCTGAGCAGATGCTCAACAGAGGTTATCTCTTAAAAGGTGAAACCGTAGAAGGCGCTATCGACCGTATTACGACGGCGGCGGCCAAGCGACTTTATAAACCCGAACTGCAGCCGGCGTTTAAGGAAATGATTACCAAAGGCTGGATCAGCTTTTCGTCGCCGGTCTGGGCCAATATGGGCACCCAGCGCGGCTTGCCGATTTCCTGCTTCAATGTGCACGTGCCCGACAATATCGAAGGTATTACCCACAAGCTCGGCGAGGTGATCATGCAGACAAAGATCGGCGGTGGTACCTCGGGCTACTTCGGCGAACTGCGTCACCGCGGAACTGCTGTTACCGACAACGGCAAATCCTCTGGTGCGGTTTCGTTCATGAAACTCTACGACACTGCGATGGATGTGGTGTCTCAGGGCGGTGTTCGTCGCGGTGCGTTTGCAGCTTACCTGGACATTGACCACGGCGATATTGAGGAATTCCTTCAGATCAAGGACATTGGCAGTCCGATTCAGAACCTGTTTATCGGCGTCTGCGTGCCCGACTATTGGATGCAGGACATGATCGACGGCGATATGGATAAGCGCCGCGTCTGGGCAAAAGTCCTCGAAAGCCGTCAGCAAAAAGGTCTGCCATACATTTTCTTTACCGATAATGTGAACCGTAACAAGCCGCAGGTTTACAAAGACCTCGGCATGCCGGTCAATGCGAGTAATCTCTGTTCAGAGATCATGCTGCCGTCCAGTCAGGATGAAAGCTTCATTTGCTGTCTGTCTTCGATGAACCTCGAGCTCTACGACGAATGGAAAGATACCAATGCCGTTAAACTGGCCATTTATTTCTTGGATGCGGTACTGTCAGAATTCATCGAAAAAACCGAAGGCAACTATTACCTGACGGGCGCGCGCAATTTTGCGATTCGCCACAGGGCCTTGGGCCTCGGCGTTTTGGGTTACCATTCGTACCTGCAGCGCAATATGATTCCTTTTGAAAGTTTTGAGGCTACGCAGTTCAACGCCAGAGCGTTCCGTCAAATCAAGGAACAGTCGGAAGCAGCCTCGCGCGAACTGGCCAACATCTACGGCGAACCCGAACTGCTGAAAGGCTACGGAATGCGCAACACCACAACGATGGCCATTGCGCCTACGACTTCCAGCTCGGCCATTTTGGGCCAAACCTCGCCGGGCATCGAGCCGTTTGCGTCCAACTATTACAAGGCAGGCTTGGCCAAAGGCAACTTCATGCGCAAGAATAAATACCTGGCGAAACTGCTGAAAGATAAAGGCATCGACAATGAGGAAACTTGGAGAACCATCATGCTGAACCACGGCTCGGTGCAGCATTTAACCGAGCTGTCAGAGAACGAAAAAGCTGTGTTCAAAACCTTCCGCGAGATTTCGCCGATGGAAATTATCTCTCAGGCGGCGCAGCGTCAGCAGTACATTGACCAAGCGCAGTCGCTCAACCTACAGATTCCGTCGACCATGCCGGTAAAGGATGTCAACTATCTGTATATCGAGGCTTGGAAGAAAGGCGTGAAAACGCTTTACTATCAAAGAAGCTCTTCGGTATCAAAGGAACTGATGGTGAACTTTGTTACCTGTTCGAGTTGTGAAGCTTAAAACAATAATTGAATCAATGGTGCCGTTCGTCGGTTCATCACTTTTATTATCGGCGTGTGGCACGACTCGGCCATATGTGCCGATCGATGATTTCAGCAATCCGACTTATGGACAAAGCGAGAATCTGCTGCGGAGCCAAGCCGTGTCGGACGGTGTGTGCTATAAGGTGAAAGGAAAAGTTGTGCAGAAAGCAGATTTCCTTAAAATTCTTGACCGCGGGAAACTGAAAACGCTGACTTTGATAACGGACAGCGCGGTCATCGCCCGGCAAGGCTTGGATGCTTCCAAGTGCCGTGAACTTGTCCTCTTGGAAAAGTAAAATAATCGAATGAGAAACTGCCTAACATAAGGCAGTTTTTCATTTATCCGCCTAAGCTTTGTCATGCTTTCCGTTTCCGCAAAGCATGACAATTTTGCTTACATTTGGGAAACTAAAAAACAAACATCATTTATGGATATCATTTTTGATTTAATTGAAAAAGAAAGAGCAAGGCAAACCCACGGGCTAGAGCTTATCGCCTCAGAGAACTTTGTGTCGGAGGAAGTGATGCGCGCCATGGGCAGTGTTTTGACCAACAAATATGCGGAAGGCTACCCGGGCAGACGCTACTACGGCGGTTGCGAAATTGTGGACCAAGTAGAACAATTGGCCATCGACCGTGCAAAAGAACTCTTCGGTATCGAATACGCCAATGTTCAGCCGCATTCGGGTTCACAGGCAAATGCAGCCGTTTACTTGGCTTGTGTTCGCCCCGGCGACACCATTCTGGGCATGGACCTTTCAATGGGCGGCCACTTGACGCACGGTTCGCATGTCAACTTCTCGGGCATCAACTACCGCAACGTTTTCTACGGCGTTCAGCGTGAAACAGGCCTCATTGATTACGACCAAATGCGCGAAGTTGCTCTTCGTGAAAAACCGAAGATAATTATTGCCGGTTTCTCGGCTTATTCCCGTGATTTGGATTACCGGAAATTCCGTGAAGTGGCAGACGAGGTAGGTGCCATCTTGTGGGCTGATATCGCGCATCCTGCCGGTTTAATTGCTAAAGGCTTGCTGAACAATCCGTTCTCGCACTGTCATGTTGTAACCACCACTACTCATAAAACGCTGCGCGGTCCGCGCGGAGGTATGATCATGCTCGGCAAAGATTACGAGAATCCGCTGGGCGAGAAAACTCCGAAAGGCGATATCAAAATGATGAGTGCCGTTTTGGACAGCGCCGTTTTCCCCGGTACGCAGGGCGGCCCGCTGGAAAATGTCATTGCCGGAAAAGCCGTTGCCTATGCAGAAGCCATCGATTCTAAGTTTGAAACGTATGCCAAGCAGGTGGTGGCCAACTCGCGCGCCTTGGCAAAGGCAATGGTAGACCGTGGCTTCGATATCGTTTCGGGTGGAACCGATAACCATTTGATGTTGGT
>RDDY01000299.1 GCA_003852805.1 Chryseobacterium sp. | reverse complement strand
ACATACTCTTTTCTCGTAACGCATCTACCATAACCGTCTGTTTATCCTTAATCATTCAAACTTTATCGTCCGCTAATGCGCTTCCAGCCAGTTCTCGCCAACGCCAACTTCTACCAGAAGCGGCACCTGTGTTTCAAAGGCATTTTCCATCTCTGTGCGTATGATTTTGGCAGCGGTTTCTATTTCATCTTCAGGAGCTTCGAACACCAATTCGTCGTGAACCTGTAACAGCATTTTCGTCTGCAATTGTCGGTTGCGCAGTTCCTCGTCGATACGAATCATCGCCAGTTTGATGATGTCGGCGGCGCTTCCTTGTATCGGAGCGTTAACTGCATTTCTTTCAGCGTGGCCACGGACGACGAAGTTAGCTGAATTGATATCCGCGAGGTGACGCTTTCGGCCGAGGATGGTTTCCACATAACCGATGTCACGGGCTTTCTTCACCTGTTCGGCCATATATTCTTTCAGGCGCGGATAGGTTTTAAAATAATTCTCGATCATTTCCTTGGCCTCGCCTCGCGACAGTCCCGTCTGTTCTGCCAAACCGAAAGCACCCTGACCGTAAATAATGCCGAAATTCACCGTTTTTGCCTGGCTACGCTGTAAGCGCGTTACATCTTCTATCGGCACGCCAAATAACCTGGAAGCTGTAGAAGCGTGGATATCTTCACCTTTTCGGAAGGCTTCGATCATATTTTCCTCGCCAGAGATCTCGGCAATCAGGCGCAATTCAATCTGCGAATAGTCGGCGGCGATGAGTTTATTTCCATCAGTCGGAATGAATGCACCGCGGATCTGCTGTCCGCGAACGGTACGGATCGGGATATTTTGCAAGTTGGGGTTTTGACTCGCCAGACGGCCCGTGGCGGCGACAGTTTGTGCAAATGTCGTATGAACACGATGGGTTTCCGGGTTGATCTGCTGTGGCAACGCATCCACATAAGTAGATTTCAGCTTCTGCAGTTGACGGTATTCCAGGATGTGCTGGATGATTTCGTGCTTCGGCGCGAGTTTTTGCAGGATATCTTCGGATGTGGCGTATTGGCCGGTCTTCGTCTTTTTCGCCTTCGGGTCCAACTGCAATTTTTCAAACAGAATTTCACCCAACTGCCGCGGCGAGTTTAGGTTAAATTCATCGCCGCTGTGCCGGAAAATGTCCGCTTCCAGGCGCTTAAGATCATTTTCCAAGTCCTGACTCTCGCGCGCCAGCCAATCGCGGTCGAGTGAAATACCCGCGAGCTCCATTTTTGCGAGGACGCGCATCAATGGTAATTCAACTTTATAGAATAAATCGTTTAGCCCTTGTTCCTTCAGCTGTGGCGCAAACAGTTGGTAAAGACGCCAAACGATATCGGCATCTTCCGCAGCGTAATCGGTCATACTCATGCGTTCGGCTTCCCAAAGCTGTAACTGATTCTTTCCTTTTTTACCGATAACCGATTCCAGTTTTGAAGGAATATAGGTTAAATAAGTTTCAGCCAAATAATCCATCGCGTGACGACCGTCGGGATTCAGCAAATAGTGCGCGATCATGGTGTCAAACAATGCGCCTTTCAGATCGATGCCGTAACGCTTCAACACTTTCAGATCGAACTTCAGGTTATGCGAAATCTTAAGTTTGGCTTCGGCACCAAATAATGGCTGCAGCGCCTCCGCCGTTTCCTGCCAGTTTTCTTTCGGAAACGGAATATAATAAGCCAAGCCTTCCCGGTAGCAGAAAGAAATGCCCGCGAGCTCGGTGGTCATATCGTCATCAGTGGTAGTTTTTAGCTCAAAAGCAAATGCTTCGTGCTGCAGAATATTGTTGGCCAGAAGACGGATAGCTTTGGGCGAATCGATGCACTGATAGAGATGATCGGAGCCCGTAATATCCGTTTTGCTACTGCCAAGATTCTCTGCTTCAAGGTCGAACAGCGATAACTGCGCAGCTTCGGGCAGGGTGACCGTTCCGGCATTGGGGCTGACGACTGTTTCTTCGGTAAACGCGCGGATCAGATTCTCATATAATCTGCGGAATTCCAGTTCTTCAAACACCTCTTGTACTTTTTCCAAATCGGGTTTTTCCAGATGGTACTCTTCGTGTTTGAATTCTATCGGACAGTCAATGCAGATGGTCGCCAGTTTCTTTGAAAGCAGACCGCGTTCTGCTGAATTCTCCACTTTTTCGCGCAGCTTTCCTTTGAGCTGATCGGTATTGGCCAGAAGATTTTCGATGGTACCGAATTCTTTCAGAAACTTTTTTGCGGTTTTTTCGCCCACACCTTCCAGCCCGGGGATATTGTCAACACTATCGCCCATCATCGCTAAGAAATCGATCACCTGCATCGGATTTTCTATCTCATATTTTGTCTTGACCTCTTCTACTCCGAGGATCTCGACTTCGCTGCCTTTCAATCCGGGTTTGTAAATCTTGACATTGTCAGTGACCAGCTGTGCAAAATCCTTATCAGGCGTTACCATAAAAACTGAATAGCCTTGTCCCTCTGCTTGACGCGAAAGCGTACCGATGAGGTCATCGGCTTCGTAGCCTTCCATACCCAAAATCGGAATATGCATGGCCTTCAAAATGCGATGGATATAAGGGATAGAGATTTTAATATCGTCCGGGGTCTCGGCGCGGTTGGCTTTGTAATCCTGAAAATCATCGTGCCGTAAGGTTTTACCGCCGACATCAAAAACAACCGCCAGATGAGAAGGTTTCTCGCGGCGGATCAGTTCGATCAAGGAATTTGTAAAGCCGAAAATGGCCGATGTATTCATGCCCTTGCTCGTCATCCGCGGGCTGCGTATAAGCGCGTAATAGCCACGAAAAATCATGGCATAGGCATCGATAAGGAAAAGGCGTTTGTCCTCAGTTTCTGTCATGAAACAAAGGTAATGATTTGTCAGATTCCGGGGACTTTCGTTAAAGGTGCCGCCCCATAGCGGTACCGGAGAACAGCTTTATTTCTTCTTGCCGGCCGCCGGATAATCGACTTTAAGATCCAGATTGATCGGATTGTTATTTTCGAGCATTTTCTTGCGTTCTCTTTCCTCGGCGGGTTTTAGCTCAGATTTACGCAGTATCGTGCCATCTTCCAGACGCAAAGGGCCTTCGCCGCTCAACTGGGCGACTGCCGCAAATGGGTCTCTGTACCGGTCGATCATCATCTTCTTATAGCGATCAACCGAAACGGACGCAGCCCGGTTATTCAATGTTTCTAAAAACTCAATCGACTGACCGGACGGAAAACTTTCGCTTTTTATCAGTTTAAAATCATAATCCTTCGCGTCATCGGTGAGTTCAACAATCAGTCCCGGGCAACCCATGAAAAACATACGGCCCGTACGGCAACGGAATATCGCTGCTGAACCACGCAGTCCAATTTCTTCCGCCAAACTGCGCAGTAGCCTTCTGGAGTTGCCGGTCCTGAAAATCTTTTCGCTCATCTTCCACCTGCCAGTTTTGGTCGTATTTATCTTTGAGGTTAATCAGATTGATTCCGAGCGGCTTGATTTCGGAATAATCTCCTCTTTTATTGCTAACTACAAAATCGGTCATCTTAAAGCCATCAAAACCAAAACCGTCGTCTCTTTTTGAAAGCGAATCGCTGAGGAAATAAAGCCGATTGTAATAGATGGTCTTGTCATCGTTGACATCCAGGTAATAGTTTGATTTATCTGCGCCCGAAGGATGTCCGGGTGATTTTGCCCGTACTTCATATATGAAACGGTTGGTCTGCGCAGATAGCAGCAGGTTTACGAGGACAAATAAAAAAACGATTCTTTTCATAGATTGATTGCTGCAGTTAGCTGTTCAACCAAAAGTAATCTTTTTTTCACCGGCGCAGTTGATCGCGCATAAAAAATCCCGATCTCTATCGGGAAACACTAAACAGGTATTCAGCTTTTCTTTTTCAGTGCTGATCCTTTGTGTGCAGCGATGTGGTCCGTTTTATCGCTTTTGATCTCGTACTGCGGATCGTCGTCGCTGGCATGGTGGGTGTAACCTTTATAGTCGAAATCCTT
>RDDY01000113.1 GCA_003852805.1 Chryseobacterium sp. | reverse complement strand
TAGGCAAACCCGACCATTGCTATCGACGACCAGCCCCAGAAAACAGCATTGGTATGCACAGGACGCAGCCTGCCGAAACTGAGCCAGTCAAGGTGGTCCAAATCAGGCAAAACAAATTTGAAACCCACATATTCACCGACTGTGGTGCCAAACAATAGCCAAAAAGTGGCACACACTATATACCATAAAATCAGTCGACGGGCGCGCGGTTGCACGAAGGGAGTTTTGGCCGCGGATCTTTTGACCGGTATAAAGCGCATTACGCTTGCTTCTCCTACACGATCTACCAGCCCGCGCGGATCGCTCGGATACAAATCACCGGAAAGCTCGGAGCCTTTCAGCTGGAATTCCAGTTCCTCTTTTCGCTTCTTCACCTTTTCAATATCCTCGGGCGTCATAGACGCTATTCGCTTATTGATACGGCTCAGCTCGCGGCGCTTAAGGGTTCGGGATATAGCATTGTTTAATTTCAGGACCGCTATAAGCAGACCGACAATTATAACGGCAGCAAAAAGAAAAAAGGTAATCTGAATAGCAGATTCATTCAGTAGACCGGTGTTCATAGACAGACATTTTTTTGGTAAACAGATAGGTGACGGCGCTGTACCCGAAGCAATAATTATACCTTATCGTTCATAATTTTTTATAAATGTTGTCTCAAATTTTATAAAAATTAAATATATGTTACCTAACGGGACGAAAAATGCAGTGAAAGAATATAGGTGGTCGAGAGGTGCCAACGTTAAACATTTCATATCAATATCACCGCGCGGAATCGCGGTTTAAAAAACGAAACAGTATATTTTATACCTCCGCCGCAATTATTTTTTATTCTCGAATAACAACTGTTTAAAAGTTTCGGTCCGAATTTTGTTTTAGACAGCTCGAACCAAAACATTAACACAAAATTTAATTATTATGAGAAGTATTTTATGGCTTGTTGCCGTCGTTGCGATTATTATCTGGCTACTAGGTATTCTTGGTGTAGGCGGAGGAATGGGGATGGGAAATCTGATTCACATCTTACTTGTGATCGCTATTATCATCATTCTGTTCAATGTTATTTCAGGACGCCGGCCGCTGGATTAATCAATCAGCAATTACAAAATAAAACCGCTCGATTTTTCGGGCGGTTTTTGTTTTGTAGCTGTTAGTTCCAACAAGATTACTGTGCGGGCAGCATTTTCTTGACAATCCGGTACAATCCGACGCCTGTTACGATCAGTGCTACTGTAGAGACAATCCACAAAGTATCGAAACCGTGTTCTTGCGCAATGGCAGTCCCCAAAAGCGGAGTGATGACGAACGACACAGAAAAAGCCATTCCGTTCAGCCCCATATATGCTCCCTGCATGCCCGAGCCCGAGCGCAGCGCAGTAATGGTGGACATAAAAGGCAAAACCAGTATTTCGCTGAGACTGAGAACCGTCATCGACAGAATGATAATCAGCAGTCCGTGGTTAAATACCAGCATTCCGTACGAGGCGGCCACCAGCAAAGCGCCCAATAGAAGGGTTCTGGCCAATGTCAAGTATTTATCTGCCCAAGTAACGATCAACATTTCAAACAATGCGATGATGAAGCCGCTGTAGCCGAGGATATAACCGATGGTTTGTTGGTCCAACCCGACCACTTCTTTGTAGAAAATAGGGATGGTATTGAAAAACTGGAAAAAGAATATAGCGAAGAAGCCGCAAAACACCGTAAACACAATAAACATGAAATCTCGATAGGGACTTCGGCCTTTTTCTTTGGGTGTTTCCTTCTCAGCACGCTCTTTCCGCAGTAGGCGGTACTTGTATATTTTGTGTCGACGCTTGAAGAAACGCACGTACACAAAACCTGCCACCACTGCAGCCACGGCATTGGTGACGAACAGGAATTCATAAGAAATGGCGGACAAAATCCCGCCCATGGCCGGACCGACCGAGAAGCCCAGATTGACAGCCATGCGATTTAATGAGAACGCACGCGTCAGATTTCCGGGCCGTGCATATTTGGTAATGGCGACCGAGTTGGCAGGACGGAAAGTTTCGCTGATTGCGCTCTGAATCAGGATTATGGTTGCCATTCCCATGACCGTCGGGAAGAAGGGGATGAGTAGAAACAGCGGCGCGCTCAGAAAAAGACTCATGGACTGGACACGGTATTCGTCATATTTGTCGGTCAAGAAACCGCCGAGCCACGAGCCGATTATCGACCCGATACCGTAGAAGCTTAGCACAATGCCCGATTCCTTTATCGAGAAACCCAGCTCATCGGTCATATAAACTCCTAAAAAAGGGAGCACCATAGAACCCGCGCGATTGATGAGCATGACGATCGACAGCATCCAAGCCTCGCGGCTCAGTCCTCTGAAAGAATTTGCGTAGATGCTTAAAAGTCCCATTCGGTTTTTTCTTTGTGAAATGATGATAACTTAAAACCGTGCCGATACCGCCGTAAATAGCACAGTCCGAATATCGACTATAAAGAATAGCCGCAACCGATTGATACCCAAAGCGATTGCGGCCAAGAAAAGTAGCCTCACCGGGGATCGAACCTGGATCTAAAGTTTAGGAAACTTCTATTCTATCCATTGAACTATGAGGCCGATATCATGCAAATTTAAGCAATTGTTTATCAAATCGGTTGCACAGAATCACCTCGCATCGACGCAATGGCTATCGTTAGCGCAAGCAGAAAAAAGGAATCAGCACAAACCAGAGCAGATAAGTCAGTGCCCAAACCATCAAGCCGTTGATGGTTTCGCTGCGATTTTCGGTCTGTAAGTAGGCGCGGATCTTGAGCAAGAGTACCCCGCCATGCACTACCGCGCCTGCCAACGTCCAATTATAGGCGCCGGGAGCCGGGTTCATGAAATAAATAACGAGTACGGTAATTAGGGAGAGCAGTACGCAAATCATGGCTATTACGGCTGCATTGTCTTTGCCGAAGCGCACGGCAACCGAAAGTTTGCCGGCGGCTTTATCGGCGGAATGGTCGGGGATGCCGGAGAGGATGATCGCGGGAAGTATCGATAAAAATAACGGCAGACCCACCAGCCAAGGAGCGCTGAGCGACAACGGGCCGCCTTGCAAAACGTAACCGGCCAGCAGCACGCCGATGCTGTGGGTAATACCGACGGTTACCTCGCCCAGCGTTCGATACGAGAGTTTCAGCGGCGGAAGGGTGTATCCTAACGCAAGAACGGCAAGCATGGCCAAAACAGAACTTGTTGCCGGCAAGTTGCCGGCCGAGAGAAATATCGATGCTGCGCCGGTGATCAGGGTGCCGATGAGCGTGAAACGAATACCGTTTTTCAGTTGCGCCACAGTCAGTTCTTCGTTTACCAATACCCTTGAGCCTCCGCTGAACGGACCGTAATTCTTGTTTGCCACATCGGTATCGAAGTCCTCTTTTTCATTGATGAATACCGTGGCTGCTTCCAGCAAAAACAGAAACAGATAACCCAGCCAGAACAAGCCGCGGTTGTAACCGGTGCCGTACGCTGCCGCAGTGAAGGCGCCTACCGCGTAGGCAAACCAAGACATGGGATAGAACTGCAAGCGCAGCGCTTTTAACCAAGGTACAACCGCCGCCGAGAACTTATCCCACCAAGTGTGCACACCGTCTTTCAGTGCATAACCCATTTGTTCTGCCTCTTTCAACCAAAGGTGCCGTTCTTGCTCTGTGGCATGCGTTACCGGTGTAAAGTATTTTGTTTTCACTGGCGATACACCGCAAAGATTCAGTGTTCCGGTTTTCAGAGACCCTTTGGCCGGTGAACGTAAAAAGATGTTGTATGCCCAGCCGGGCGTATCCATGGTGCAAAGCAGTTGCGCCGTGCGTCCTTTGAGCAATTGTTTGTACTCGCCGGGTCGTGTTTCGTAGAAGGAAAAACCGGGCACAAAGACGCGATCCATAAACGCTTTGAGCTTTGCCGGGAAGCTTGCCCACCAAACCGGAAAAACAAATACCAAATGATCTGCTGCCTTGATAAGCTCTCTGGATCTGACGATATCGGGTTCTGCATATTGCCGATGCGGATCGGGCCTGTGTAC
>RDDY01000163.1 GCA_003852805.1 Chryseobacterium sp. | reverse complement strand
AACTCTGTGACATGAACCGTCAGCCGCTGCTCGTACTCTTTGCAGCCCTAATTATCGGAATCCTTCTGCGCGACAACGTCTCTGTAACGGACGGCATTGTGGCAATAGTTTTATGCTGTGCAGTGGCGGTGTTGCTTCTTGGTTTTCAACGGCGGCGATACGCGGGCCTGTCGCTGGCTGTTTTCTTTATAAGTATCGGCTTTGCACTTCAGCATTTGCAAGTGTTTTCTTTCAGGGAGCCCGAAATCAGTGGGCGACATCGGATTCAGTTTGTCATGGAGAAGAAATTGAATTCCAATGAAAAGAATCGACGATACATCGCTCGGATTGTAGCCGTCGAAAGTTCGGCAATCAAACTGCCGGTAAATACCGTCATCAGCATCCCGAAAGATATTGCGCCGCTGGACTTTGAGCACGTTTATGCGGCCGAGGCATTCGTCAATCCCGTGACTGAGCGGAAAAACGATTATCAATTCGATTACAAAAAATATCTGTCGCGCCGAAATGTGGCTCTGCAAAGTTACATCCCGGGCGAACTGCAATCTCTGCCCCGAGAAACCACGCTTGCCGAAAAAATAAAACAGTTGCGGCTGGAGACACTGCAGAAAATCGACAACACTTCGTTGCGCAAAAACTCTCGCGAGTTTATCAAAGGAATCATCTTAGCCGACCGCACCGAAATGGATGCTGAGGTGACGCGCGATTTTACTCGATCGGGACTTGTGCATTTATTGGCTATCTCGGGTACGCACATGGCAGTGATTTTCGGTTTCGTCATGCTTGTGCTGAAACTCTTGTTCGGCTACCGATTTAGAAAGCCTGCCATTTTGTTGAGTTTGCTGTTCATTTGGTGTTTTGCCATTTTTATAGATTACGGCAGTTCTGTGATGCGGTCATGCCTGATGATTACGGCTTATTACGCAGCCGTATTGCTCAACCGCAAGCCCGACCTTTTGCATGCGTTGTCGTTGGCGGGCCTAATTATACTGTTTGTCAATCCGCAACAATTGTTCGATGTGGGTTTTCAGTTGAGCTTCCTCGCCGTCTTCGGTATTTATTGGCTGAATCAACCGTTGACGGATCTGCTGCCGAAGTTCAGAGGGAAGGCCGCCAGGTTGCTGGTCGGTGTTTTTACGGTGACAATGTCGGCGCAGATTATTACACTTCCGTTGGTTCTGTACTATTTCCATCAGTTTTCGCTGATTTCATTTGTGGCCAATTTGGTTGTGATTCCGGCGGCGGAACTGTTGATTGTGTTTTCTTTGCTGATGACCTTTGTGATTGCAATCCTTGGCAACGTCGATGTTTTGAACGTGCTGTATGACCAAACCATAACTCATACGCTGAAGCTTATTCACTTCTTTGCCGACGTGGATTCGGTCTTCTTCGACAATATCTCGATGAGCATGGTTGAGGTTTTGCTGCTGTTTTCGGCCATTGCGTTTCTCAGACCTTTGTTGAAAAGAAAACGCCTGCGGTCGGCCATTGGATTTGTAGCGGTCATGTGTTTGTTCACGATTACCCGGCTGTCGCTCGATTATTTTTCGTCGACACAGGAAGAATTCAGAATCCATAAATTCTATAAAGAACAGTGGGTATCGGTACGGCAGCACGGCAAGGTTGATTTCTACGGAGACACCACCAAATTAACCCCAAAAGTATACGGTTTTGTCATTCAGCCTTATGTTACCAAGCGGCGCGCCGGTGCCTATCGCATCATTCATCAGCCGATAAGTGAAGGTGCAACCATACGTTTGCGCGGCACAGGAAAATTGCCCGTAACAGAGGATTGACCTATTTAGATTGAACCTAAATTGTTGATTGATGAGGAATCTCATTTAGGCACTCGGACAACTTTAACTATTTTTGTGAAAAAAGAAAATTAATAATTATGGCAGGACTAAGTCAATCTTCCATCGGACGCAAATTCCTGATGGCTTTGTCAGCAATGTTTTTGCTGATTTTCCTGGTGATGCACTTGTTTACCAATATGTTGTCGGTTTTCGGCGAAGAGGCTTTTAACAATGCATCCTATTTTATGGGGTACAACCCGCTGGTGCAATATGTGATGCAGCCGATTTTGATTGCCGGCGTAGTTTACCACTTTGTAATGGGCTTTGTGCTGGAAGCGAGAAACAAAAAAGCTCGTCCCGTAAGATATGCGGTAAACCACGGTGAGGCCAATTCCACTTGGATGTCAAGACACATGCTTTTGACGGGTGTGGTGATTCTGGCTTTCCTCGCGCTACACATGTACGATTTTTGGGTGCACGAGATGAACTACAAATATGTAGAAGGGCTTCCGGTAGAGAAAAACAGATTCTGGGCGGACTTGCACGGTAAGTTCGGCGACTTGTGGCGCGTTATTCTCTACAGCGTTTCGTTCATCCTGCTGGGTCTTCACTTGGCGCATGGTTTCCAATCGTCGTTCCAGTCCATCGGTGCACGTCACCCGAAATACATGCCGTTCATCAAAGCTTTCGGCAACTGGTATGCGGTGCTGGTTCCGCTGGGTTTTATCTTCATCGCTGTTTTCCACTACGTCACTCAATAAAATATCAATTATGAGTATACTTGATTCAAGAATTCCGGAAGGCCCGTTGGCTGAAAAATGGAAAAAACATAAAGACCACATGAATCTTGTTGCGCCCAACAACCGTGACAAGATCGATATTATAGTTGTAGGAACCGGCCTGGCGGGTGGTTCCGCTGCCGCCACTTTGGCCGAGCAAGGTTACAACGTAAAAGCATTCTGTTACCAAGATTCACCGCGGCGTGCGCACTCTATTGCAGCGCAGGGCGGTATCAACGCAGCCAAGAATTACCAAGGTGACGGCGACTCCATCTATCGTCTTTTCTATGATACTATCAAAGGAGGCGACTACCGTGCGCGCGAAGCCAACGTATATCGTCTGGCCGAAGTCTCTGCCAACATCATCGACCAATGCGTTGCTCAGGGCGTTCCTTTCGGGCGTGAATACGGCGGTCAGTTGGACAACCGTTCGTTCGGCGGGGTGCAGGTAAAGCGTACTTTTTATGCCAAAGGTCAGACAGGCCAGCAGCTGCTCTTGGGCGCGTACTCCGCGCTGAGTCGTCAGATCGGTAAGGGGCGAGTGAAGATGTACAACCGTCATGAAATGATGGATCTGGTCATTGTCGATGGCAAGGCACGCGGCATCATTGCGCGCAATATGGTAACGGGCGCTATCGAGAGACACTCAGCTCACGCGGTGGTTATTGCATCGGGAGGTTACGGGAACGTATACTTCCTATCCACCAATGCTATGGGTTGTAACGTATCTGCCGCGTGGAAAATCCACAAGAAAGGTGCGCTGTTCGCCAACCCGTGCTATGTTCAGATTCACCCTACATGTATTCCGGTACACGGTACCCAGCAGTCCAAGCTGACGTTGATGTCAGAATCACTGCGTAACTCCGGGCGCATTTGGGTTCCGAAGAAAGTGGAAGACGCCATTGCCGTGCGTGAAGGCCGACTGAAACCCGAGACCATCAAAGAAGAAGATAGAGATTACTACTTGGAGCGCAGGTATCCGGCGTTCGGAAACCTAGTGCCGCGCGACGTAGCATCCAGAGCGGCCAAAGAGAGATGTGATGCAGGTTTCGGTATCGAGAACAACGATACCAAAGAGGGTGTTTTCCTGGATTTCTCTACCGAGATTCTGAAGAAAGGCCACGAGGCTGCCATGGAAATGAACATCCACAATCCTACCAGTCAGCAGATTTATGATCTGGGTAAGGCTTGGGTAGAGGAGAAGTACGGCAACCTTTTCGTGATGTACGAGAAGATTACCGCAGACAATCCTTACGTCACGCCGATGAAGATTTATCCGGCAGTTCATTACACCATGGGTGGCGTGTGGGTAGATTACAATCTGATGTCTACCATCCCCGGTTGCTTCGTCATCGGTGAGGCCAACTTCTCAGACCACGGTGCCAACCGTTTGGGCGCATCGGCATTGATGCAAGGTCTGGCAGACGGTTATTTTGTTTTGCCTTACACCATTGCAGACTATCTATCCGCAGATATC
>RDDY01000206.1 GCA_003852805.1 Chryseobacterium sp. | reverse complement strand
CGGCGCAAGATGGTTTGCTTATCTTTGTGTTTATATATTAGTAAGATGCACAAAGCAGGATTTGTAAATATCGTCGGAAAGCCGAATGCCGGCAAGTCGACACTCCTCAATCAACTGATGGGCGAGAAGCTGGCTATTGTCACGCAGAAAGCCCAGACCACGCGCCATCGCATTTTCGGAATTTATAATGAGGACGATTTGCAGATCGTCTTTTCCGATACGCCTGGGGTGCTGGAACCCAAGTACGAACTGCAAGAACGGATGATGGATTTTGTGAAAGACAGTCTCCAAGATGCAGATGTATTTCTCTTTATTGTGGATATTACCGATGCAGCGCCGCCGTCGGATTTTCTGATTGAAAAGTTGAATAAGATTCCTGTACCTGTGTTGATTTTGATAAACAAAGTCGATCAATCGGATCAGGGAAGAATGGAGGAAGCTGTTGCGTTTTGGCACGATAAAATTCCGAAAGCCGAGATTTTGCCCATATCGGCGCTCAATGCTTACAACACTGAATATATATTGCCGAAGTTGAAAGAATTGCTGCCGGAAAATCCGCCGTATTACGACAAAGACCAGTTCACTGACAAGTCTGAGCGCTTCTTTGTAAACGAGACCATCCGCGAAAAGATTTTGTTGAACTTCGAAAAAGAAATTCCGTACTCGGTAGAAGTGGTTACGGAAATGTTTAAGGATAAAGGCGAGATGATTTTCATTGACTCGATCATCTATGTGGAACGAGATTCACAAAAAGGAATCTTGATAGGCCACAAAGGTGAAGCGATAAAAAAAGTGGGAACGCAGGCGCGTTTGGATTTGGAGAAATTCTTCGACAAGAAAATACATTTGAATCTTTTCGTCAAAGTCAAAAAAGACTGGCGCAAGAATGAGCGCGACCTGAAGAACTTCGGGTACAGATAAAAAAAGAGAGCTGTATACTCTCTTTTCTGTTATTTCTCCCAGGCTACGGAATCGTCGCCGCGGCCGTCGCCAACCGCGTGGATGAAGCCCGAGTCTTCAACAACGATCATTTCCACCCGACCGATTTTCTCGCGCTTTTGGATTTTGTAGTTCATTTTTTCCAGCTCGCGGATGGTATGCTGCGGAAAGCCTTCTTCTACCGATACCACTTCGGGCAACCATTGGTGATGGAACTTCGGCAGGTTTACGGCCTCGTTTGCATTCTTTTTAAAATCGATCACATTGACGATGGATTGAAAAACCGATGTCGGAATGGTTGTACCGCCCGGCGTACCCACCACAATCGCGGGCTTGTTGTTTTTCAGAACAACCGTCGGCGACATGGAGCTCAGCATCCGTTTTCCGGGCTGAATAGCATTTGCTTCATTTCCGACAGCGCCGTACATATTGGGCACGCCCGGCTTTATGCTGAAGTCATCCATTTCATTGTTCAAAAGAAAGCCTGCGCCGGCCACAACCGTGCGGCTGCCGTAGAGACCGTTTAACGTGGTGGTGGCAGAGACAGCGTTGCCTTCCTTGTCCAAAACGCTTATATGCGTGGTTTGTTCGGATTCTTTTGCCGGAATAATCTTCCCGACCGCCGAACTGGGCGTAGCTGCTTTCGGGTTATAGTCGGCGAAGCGGCGGCGGATATAATCTGCGTTGGTCAGCATTTCGGTTTTGTCCGCGACAAAGCTCGGGTCGCCCAGATATTCTGCGCGATCGGCGTAGGCTCTTCGCTCGGCTTCCACCATCAGCTGAACTGCCTCGGGGCTGTTGACCTCCTTGCCATCCAATCCTATCAAGCTTGTCATGCCAAACATTTGCGCCAGCAGTATTCCGCCCGACGACGGCAGCGGCATTGTAACGATTTCGTGTCCCTTGTACGGGAAGCTAAGCGGTGTACGCTCTTGTACCTTGTAGTTTTTTAAATCTGCTGCGGTAATGATGCCTTTGCCTTTTTTCATTTCGGCGACAATCAATTCTGCAGTCTTGCCTTCGTAAAAACCTTTCTCGCCCGATTGTTGAATCCGTCGAAGCGTTTCGGCCAATTCCGGTTGTCGCAGTATATCGCCTGTTTTCCAGTCGGTGTTTTTCACAAATGCAGACGGCCCCGAACTATATTTTATAAAGTCGGATTTATGTTCGTTCAAGAGTTGCGCCTCGTCCGGCGTTATGGCAAAACCCTGTTCGGCCAAATCGATTGCGGGTTGAATCAGTTTCGCCATTGGCAATTTCGCGTATTTGTGCATTGCAAACATGCCTGCCACTGCGCCCGGAATGCCTACGGCCAAGTGACCGTTTTGGCTGAGCTCGGGCAGCGCATTGCCTTTCTTGTCCAGGTACATGTTTGCGAAGGCTTTTGCCGGTGCGGTCTCGCGGTAATCCAAACTGATTCTTTTCCCGCCGGAAGTGGTTGCAATCATAAAGCCACCTCCGCCAATATTACCTGCTTGCGGATAAACTACTGCCAAGGCGAACTGCGTAGCGATGGAAGCGTCAAACGCATTGCCGCCGGCAGACAGCATTTGCGCTCCCGCTTCACTGGCCAACGGATGGGCCGAAGCTACCACGCCTTTGTTGATTACTTTGACTTCTTTTACGATGTTGATATCCGTAAACTGAGCCTGTATATTTGCCAACGGCAATAAAAACAGACCTGCTGAGATGATAATTTTTTTCATGGAATAATGTAAAAGCTTGAGTTACAAATTTATTGTTTTTGAACCGATAAAAGCATTATGACGATACACGGCAAATTGAGTAGATTTGTAAGAAAAGAACAATATATATGCATACGACTACAGAGAAAATTCTTGTCACGGGCGCGCTGGGGCAGATAGGAACCGAGCTTACGGCAAAACTGGCCGAGATTTATGGTAAAGACAATATAGTGGCATCGGACATCAGAGCTCAGGACCAAGCGATTACTGCGGCAGGCACCTATGTTCAGCTGGATGTGACGGACTCTGAGCGTATGATAAACATTGTTGCCGAGCATTCTGTGACCACGGTTTACCACTTGGCTTCATTACTGTCCGGCACTTCGGAAGACAAGCCTATGTTTGCGTGGCGCCTGAATGTGGAGCCGTTGATTGTTCTACTGGAATTGGCGAAGGAGAAGAAAATCAAACGCCTTTTCTGGCCGAGCAGTATTGCGGTGTTCGGCAAAGGAATTCCGAAAAAAAATGTGAAGCAGGATGTGCCGCTGAACCCGACCAGCGTCTACGGAATCTCAAAAGTGGCAGGCGAGAAGTGGTGCGAATATTACCACGATAAATTTGGCGTGGATGTGCGCAGTATCCGTTACCCGGGATTGATTTCTTGGAAAACTCCGGCCGGCGGCGGAACCACGGATTATGCGGTAGAGATTTTCTACGAAGCGGTGCAGAAAGGTGAATACACCAGCTTTATTGACAAAGACACCGCTATGCCGATGCTCTATATGGACGATGCAATAGATGCCACCATCAGACTGATGCAAGCTCCGTCCGCACAATTGACCGTTCGCACTTCTTACAATATGGGCGGTTTGTCTTTTACGCCTAAAGAACTGAGCGCCGCAATCAAGAAGAAAATGCCGGATTTTAAAATAGATTATAAACCCGACTTCCGTCAAGCCATTGCAGACAGTTGGCCGTCAAGCATCGACGATAAGGTTGCGCAGGACGATTGGGGTCTGCGTTACGAATATGATTTGGACGCGATGACCGATACCATGTTGCTGAATCTGAAAGAAAAACTAAAACATTAAAGAGACAAAAAAACCTGATGCATTTTGTATCAGGTTTTTTGTTCTTCGCGGCATTATCTGCCGGCCGGCGTGTTCTGGAATTGGAAAAGATCGGGGAGAAACATTCCCAAAATAAAGTAAATAATAATCATCAGTACCAGTACAGAGATGACGACAATTACCAGCTTGCTCGGTTTGTTCCGTTTTTCTATAGCCATAATTTTGCAGTTTATAATTTGACGTTGGTTTATTTGAACTTTCGTATACCAAAAACGTTCCATCGGTTTTTTTTCATTACTGAAAGCATAATTTGTTGAGATAAAATTTTTCTGGTGCAAAAAGCGTATCTTTGCAGCCGTAAAAAACATGTATGCAAAACATTAGAAATATCGCGATCA
>RDDY01000041.1 GCA_003852805.1 Chryseobacterium sp. | reverse complement strand
TTATTAGGTCTTCTCAGTGCTATTGTATTTAATTAAAATTCTTTTCTGTTTCGGCTTTGATCTTGGCTACAAAATCGTCAATCGACATTTCTCCCAAGTCTCCTTCGCCGCGTTTTCTGACGGATACGCTGCCGTTGGTTTCTTCGTTTTCCCCTACAATCAACATGTAAGGAATCTTATTCAACTCGGCATCGCGGATTTTCTTTCCGGTCTTTTCGTTCCGATCATCTATCAGGCCGCAAATATCGTGATTTTCCAGCAATTCCGAAACTTTTTTCGCATATCCCGAATACTTCTCGCTGATCGGCAAAATAATATATTGTTCAGGGCTCAGCCACAGCGGAAAATCTCCAGCGGTATTCTCCAAAAGGATGGCGATGAAGCGCTCCATGGAACCGAAGGGCGCACGGTGAATCATCACAGGGCGGTGTTTCTCGTTATCTGCGCCGGTATACCACAAGTCGAAACGCTCGGGTAGGTTATAGTCTACCTGAATGGTTCCCAACTGCCAGCTTCGGCCCAAGGCGTCCTTTACCATGAAATCAAGTTTCGGACCATAAAAGGCTGCTTCGCCGTACTCCACCACGGTGTTGAGACCTTTGTTCTTGGCAGCGGTCATGATTGCGTTCTCGGCTTTTTCCCAATTCTCGTCGGAGCCGATGTATCTGTCGCGGTTTTCTTTGTCTCTGAGTGAAATCTGTGCGGTAAAGTTTTCAAAACCCAAATTGTTGAAAACATACAATACCAAATCGATCACTTTTTCAAACTCGCCGAGAAGTTGATCGGGCGTACAGAAAATATGCGCATCGTCTTGGGTAAATCCGCGAACCCTTGTCAAGCCATGCAATTCACCGCTCTGTTCATAGCGATACACCGTGCCGAACTCTGCGAAGCGTTTTGGCAGATCCTTGTATGACCATTGTTGAGATTTGTAGATCTCACAGTGGTGCGGGCAGTTCATGGGCTTTAGCAAGAACTCTTCGCCTTCGTGCGGAGTTTTGATCGGCTGGAAGCTGTCGGCTCCGTATTTCTCGTAATGCCCGGAAGTGATGTACAGTTCTTTATTGCCGATGTGCGGCGTAATCACCATTTCATAACCCGCTTTCTTTTGCGCGGCCGTCAAAAAGTTTTCAAGTTTCTTGCGGAGTGCGGCACCTTTTGGTAACCACAACGGCAGACCTGCGCCGACCTTTTCGGAGAAAGTGAAAATGCCGAGTTCTTTGCCGAGTTTGCGGTGGTCTCTGCGTTTGGCTTCTTCCAAACGCTTCATGTATTCGGTAAGATCTTTTTGTTTGGGGAAAGTGATGCCGTAAACACGCGTCAACTGTTTGTTCTTCTCGTCGCCACGCCAATAAGCTCCGGCAGCATTCAAGACTTTCGCTGCTTTTACAATGCCTGTGGCGGGAATGTGTCCGCCGCGGCAAAGGTCTGTAAAGCCGTCGTGCTCGCAAAAAGTGATTTCACCGTCCTGAAGATTTTCAATGAGTTCGGTCTTGTACGGGTTGTCTTTGTATTCGGCCAAGGCATCGGCTTTTGAGACCTCGTATTTATGAAACTGCGAATTTTTCTTCGCATTTTCCAGCATTTTTTTCTCAATCTTTTCAAAGTCTTTCTCGGAGAAAGTCTCGTCGCCGAAATCCACATCATAGTAGAAACCGTTTTCGATAGCCGGACCGATAGTCAATTTTGCGTCCGGATAAAAATCCAAAATGGCCTGCGCCAAAAGGTGGGCAGACGAGTGCCAAAAGGCTTTCTTACCCAGATCATCATTCCACGTCAGCAATTGCACCGTGGCGTCCTCCGTAATCGGGGTGCTTACTTCTACCTGTTGATTGTTTACAACTGCGGAGATAGTGTTTCTTGCCAAGCCGTCGCTGATCGACTGTGCAATCTGCAAAGGCGTAACGGGTGCTTCGTATTGCCTGACGCTTCCGTCAGGAAGTGTAATGTTGATCATAAATGGATAAATATGCGCAAAAATACGGTTTTTTCGCGTAATATTTTCCGTCCGGCTAAGTGCGTAAACCATAAAAAATCCGACACGTAATGTCGGATTTAAAACTTTATTTATACAGATCTTAAAGGATGGAGTCCGTCTTGTTTCCCAGAGAATCCGTGGGGTCGCTCATGCCTGTCCGCGGCGTTCGAGTGTAGATTCTGGTATCGGGCAGGACGTAAGATTCGTTTCTTGCCTTGTTCACCACCACACTTCGGTTGGATTTCGGTTCGGCAAATTCTTCACGGTTGTTTTCATTGCTTTCCCTATCGATATTCGCACGTTTTGCATGGCTGTTATTAAAATCGTGAACGTTGACGGCACCCGCATCGTCCATAATCTTGCGTGCTCTTTCGGCTCTCTCGTGGTCGTCCGTATGTACGGTTACTGTATGGCTGCGCGCGCCGGCCTCGTCATAGGCTTGAGCCAATGTGCGGTTGCGTTCGCGGTCGGTCAAATATTCCGTCGAGCCTGACTCTACATTTCCTGCATCTTCGCCGAAAAGCCAGTTCCAAAAACCGCCTGTTTTCTCGTCGGAAGCGTAATCATAACGAGCTTCGGCATCGCTGTCGCCGTATTCGTCGTTGTATTTATAACCCGAAACGCTGTGCGTATTCTCGGGGAAATCTGCGTCTTTCAATTTCTTCGATGCTTGGTCTGCATCTTCCGCATTCGGGAAAAGCCCGATTACTGTATATGCCATGTCTGTTTGTTTTAGGTTAAAGTGAAGAGGGTTTGTTACCGGGATCTTGGCGGTTTTTGTCTTTGATATCTTCTATGTCCACCTCGGTCTCGCGTACGGTGTCGGATATCTTTTCCTCGTGAGAGCTGACATCCTTGCCCAGAGAGATTTCTTCCACCACGCGGGCGGTTTTGTCTACTACGGGAACTTCTTTGCGCTCGGTCATTTCTATGCTTGTTTCTTTAAAAGCATTGTCGCCGGCGCGCAGTTCACGGTTCACGGGTTCGCGTTTTACATAGACTCTTTCGTCGCGCAGGCGTACCGTTTCGTCCACAGGGCGTTCCACAATTCGGCTTCGGATGCGGACACCGCCGCTTTCTATTTCTCTTTTACCGACGTTCAGTTCTTCTTTAACCACCTCCACTTTATCCGAGTCGGTTGTGGTGCCGTGGTGTTCGCCGGTTGTGCCTCGCTCCAAGTTCTCGGCGTCTACCACTTCCAAATTGTGGTCGAAGAAGCCGTCGGCCTTTGGCGCTTCAGTGCTATCGTTGTCAGACGCTGTGTTGGCTTGCGCCGCCATACCGTACGTCGTGCCGAGGTCGCCTGCTCCTGCGTACGCGCCGCTGTCGTAATGCTCGTCCACGTCAATGGCGCCGGCGTCATCCAGTATTTTGCTTGCTTTCTCAGCCCGATCTTTGTCGTCTGTATACACGGTTACCACGTTGTTTCGGGCACCTGCCGTGCTGTATTTGGTGCGTGCGTGATCGTTATCTCCAAACAGACGATCCCAGAAACTTGTTGTTTTTTCTTCTTCTTCGTAGTCGTAATCTACGCCGGAATATTCTCCTTCTGTGCGGTATTTGGATACGTCGATATCGGTTCTGTCAAAGTCTGCTTTTTCTAATTTTTCGGAAGCTTGATCTGCTTCGTGACTGTTTCGGAATAATCCGATTACTGTGTAAGCCATGATAATTTTTTTAGGTTAATATTATTGATTTGGGTTTTGCTCGTTACTGCGGAATTGATGGCGGAGAACTTCTTCGCGTACGGTTTCCGTTACGGTTTCGGCCGTAAGGTTTACTTTTCGTGTGATGTGGATTTCTTCCACCAGCATCAACTTTTTTACCACCACCGCCACCTCTTTTACCACGGGGATTATTGTTGTGTCCCCCTCGGTTCTGACTTGTGGCATTGTATCCACCTCGCTGTGTACCGCGTGCCTCTCGATTTGGTATTCTTCATTCGCCAATTCTACTTCTAAATTGACGCGGTTCTCCACAACCTCTTTGGAGAAAATGTGGGTACCCGTCTCAACGGTTTTCTTCCCGATCTCGATTTCTTCTTTCGTTAAATTTATCCGCTGTTCTGACTGTGCATCCTGCGTGATTTCCTCTTCATTCATGATCGGTTATTTCTAAAAGA
>RDDY01000138.1 GCA_003852805.1 Chryseobacterium sp. | reverse complement strand
AAATTAAATTCGATATCGAGTCCAGAGATGCACTGAAAAGAGGTGTAGATGCTTTGGCTAACGCAGTAAAAGTAACACTGGGTCCTAAAGGTAGAAACGTGGTGATCGAGAAATCTTTCGGCGCTCCGCACGTAACCAAGGACGGTGTATCTGTAGCTAAAGAAATCGAGCTCGAGGATAAGGTAGAAAACATGGGCGCGCAGATGGTGAAGGAAGTGGCTTCCAGAACCAATGATGTTGCCGGAGACGGTACCACTACTGCAACTGTTTTGGCTCAGGCGATCGTTCGCGAAGGGCTGAAGAACGTAGCAGCTGGCGCTAACCCAATGGATCTGAAGCGCGGCATCGACAAGGCAGTATCTGCTGTTGTGGACGGTCTGCGCGCTCAGTCACAAGAAGTGGGTGAAGACAGCGGCAAGATCAAGCAAGTTGCGTCTATCTCTGCCAATAACGATGAAACCATCGGTTCGCTGATCGCTGAAGCTTTCGGTAAAGTGGGTAAAGAAGGCGTAATCACTGTAGAAGAAGCTAAAGGTACCGACACTACCGTAGATGTGGTAGAAGGTATGCAATTCGACAGAGGTTATCAGTCACCTTATTTTGTGACCAACCCGGAGAAGATGATCGCTGAACTGGAAAACCCATACATCCTGCTGGTTGAGAAGAAGATTTCTTCTATGAAAGAACTTCTCCCTGTACTTGAACCGGTTGCTCAAGGTGGCAAATCGCTGCTGATCATCTCTGAAGAGGTGGAAGGCGAAGCTCTGGCTACGCTCGTGGTAAACAAACTGCGTGGTTCATTGAAGATCGCTGCTGTTAAGGCTCCGGGCTTTGGCGACAGAAGAAAAGCAATGCTGGAAGACATCGCCATCCTAACCGGTGCACAGGTAGTTTCTGAGGAAAGAGGCATCACTATGGAGAATCTTTCTATCGAAATGCTGGGTACTGCAGAGAAAGTGACCATCGATAAAGACAACACGACCATCGTAAACGGTGCGGGCGATGAAGAGCAGATCAAAGGCAGAATCAACCAGATCAAAGCTCAGATGGAATCTACCACTTCTGATTACGACCGTGAGAAACTTCAGGAAAGACTGGCTAAGCTTGCAGGCGGCGTAGCTGTTCTGTACGTAGGTGCGGCTTCTGAAGTTGAAATGAAGGAGAAAAAAGATCGCGTAGATGACGCGTTGCATGCAACGCGTGCGGCAGTTGAAGAAGGCATCGTCCCCGGTGGTGGTGTAGCGCTGGTGAGAACTATCGCTAACCTGAACATCGAAGGCGAAAACCAGGACGAGACCACAGGTATCAAAATCGTGAAGAGAGCGATTGAGGAGCCGTTGAGACAAATCGTGGCCAACGCCGGTGGCGAAGGTTCTGTAGTGGTTGCTAAGGTTGCAGAAGGCAGCGGCGACTATGGTTTCAACGCGAAAACCGAAGAATACGCCAACATGTTCGAAGCAGGTATCATCGACCCGACTAAAGTGGTGCGTGTAGCGCTGGAAAACGCAGCGTCCGTTGCAGGTATGCTGTTGACCACCGAGTGCGTAATCACCGAAGTTCCAAAAGATGAACCAGCGATGCCACCGATGGGCGGCGGCATGCCGGGCATGATGTAATATAGCTGTTGGCGATTAGCTGATGGCTTTGGATTAAAGCAAATCCGCTCGGAGTTTTCTCCGGGCGGATTTTTTAATTCTTAATTTTAAACATATGCGTCCTGAAATCGTTTTAGCAAATCATCGATTTGATGCCGCTGCACATAAACACTCTTTGTTTCAGAATATCGCGGCGAGCGATAAAACATTTTCATGGAAATCCATGCTGCCGTTTCCTACCTTCACTATTTTGATCACTTCGATGCCCAGCTCCGCGAGCGATTTTTTCAAAGCAACAAATTCATCCTGAATGCTTATTTCCATCGGATATCAGTTTACTTGCCCGATATAGAACAGCCCGATACAGCGCTGGTTGTCCTCTAAATTCAAGAAATCACCTAACTGTTCCGTAAGTTTAGGTGAACTCCAATAACAGCCAAGATCCATTGCGGTGCAGGTCAGATACATATTCTGCACTGCCATGGCCGTCGCTGCTACTTCTTCCCATTCCGGAACCAGACCGCTGAAGTTGACCACAATGGTGATGATTGCCGCGCTTTGTTCTGGTTTGGTGATCATCGCCTGATATTTCTTTTCCAGAAACTGTTCAGGCCCCGCATTTTTTTTATACAGATCGGCAAGTTCACGCGCCAGCTGCATTTTCTCCTCATCCTTAAAAACACGAAACCTCCACGGCCGCGTCTTTTTATGGTTCGGAATATTCTCCGTCGACGCTAAGATTTCACTCAATTCGCCTTCAGAGATGTGCGTTCCCGTATAGTCTTTCGGGTAGCGGCTGCGGCGTGCAGCCATAATCTCTTTCAGCGTTTCTAATTTATCCATTTACTAGTTTTAAATTTAATCTAACCCATCCCGCCCAGGCGAAAAAGCGACCCGACGATGAGCATCAGGACACCAAGGGTAGTCACTGAAATAACGTGAAATGCCATCAGCGGCAAGGTCTGCGGGCGCAGTTTCGGAATCACAAAAAAGCGCGCGCTCAAAGCAAAACCAACGGTTATCAGCAGCAGCAGCAATTTGGCAGACACTGCTCGCTCCAGCGGGTCGGCAAAGTGGAACCATCTATTAGGACCGATACCGAATTGCAACGCCATCCACACGCCCGTAATCACCTGTACGATCAGCGCAGGCATCCCGATCGGTTCATATTTTCGTTCAAAGTTCAACAATCCGGCTACGTCGTGCTTGCGCAGTACTTCCGGCAATATACCGATGGCCAAGACTAAATGTCCGCCCACCCAAACAGCCGCGCCCAAAAGATGCAGTATCAGAAGAAAATGATGTAAACCCATTAAAATATTCTCTCTATGCTTTGCGCTATGTTATTGAGTTCGAACGAGTCGCCAATACTTTTGCCTAACATCATCTGCGCCATCGGGCTCTCCTCCGAGATCGCGTAAAAACGATCGTCTTCGAAGAAGAATTCGCCCAAAGATACGGAGATATAAAATCGCGCCTTGTTGGTGATGACCAAACTGCCCAACTGCACCACCTCGGTGGTGGGCGAGCTGATGACACGGCGCATTTTCGCCTGCATCGTCTTCAATGAATGCATCTGTTTGTCCAGATGAAAAAGCTCTTCCTGAATCTCTTCTCTGAAAGAATCATACTTAGGAGCTTTTTTAATATCGCGCGCCGCCTCCAGCGTAAAATCTCGGTAGAAGTCCAGTTTTTTAATCTTGGCCGAAATACTTTCCGTTACATAGGTTCGCAGTTCGCTTTTTACATATTCTTTATTCAGCATAAGCAGGCTAAAGATAAGTTTTTAATGGTAGAATTGAAGGCTCTGTTGGTCGCCGTGTCTTTTCAGGCAATTCTGTCAGCATTCCATGGCGGGAACAAAATTTGCAAAACAAGGACAGAATTCAATCCATAGCCTTTTACTTATGAACAATATTCTTACCGAAAAATTCAATACACCGTTAAGCGCCGCGCCGTTTGACAAAATCAGCAACGATCAATTTCTTCCCGCCTTCAAAGAGCTTATTTCCGAGTCCGAAAAAGAAATCGATGAAATTGCAGAAAACAACGAAGCGCCGAGCTTTGAAAACACCATTGAAGCCTTAGCTTATTCGGGTGAAAAGCTTGATGTATTGTCGAACATTTTCTTCAACCTTAACTCTGCTGAGACCAGCGATGAACTGCAGCAAATCGCTCAGGAAATTTCGCCACTGTTGACGGAATTTTCGTCTAAAATCTCGCAAAACGAGCAGCTGTTTTCCAGAATAAAAACTGTTCACGACAGTTCCGACAATCTGCAGTTAAACGGCGAACAAAAAATGCTGTTGGAAGAAACCTATAAAGGCTTCGTCCGCAGCGGTGCTTTGTTAAATGACGAAGATAAAGATCGGTTGAAAACCATCAACCGTGAACTGTCGCTCAAATCATTGCAGTTTGGCCAAAATGCGTTGGCATCCACCAATGCTTACTTCAAGCATATCACGGATAAGGAAGCGTTGAGAGGCATCCCCGAAGCTATTCTTCAGCAATATGC
>RDDY01000266.1 GCA_003852805.1 Chryseobacterium sp. | reverse complement strand
TTATCTATAAAAGGAGTTATTGCGTATCCGATTTCCGCAATGACTATAACGCCTATGGCGGAAATGCTTACGGATTGGCCAACATTCTTTCGCAGACCGCTGTGCTCAAGCCCAAAATGAAAAATAGGAAGCTTAAAAATCTCTTCTATACAGGCCAGCTTACCGTGCCGGGCCCGGGCGTTCCACCGTCCATCATTTCAGGGAAGATTGCTGCCGAGCAATTGGCAAGAACAATTAAAAAGACCAAAGATGAAACAACTGTTTGATGAATTGTCGTATAAGATAAGCAGGGATACCACCAATAAATACAGCACCAGTTTCTCTCTCGGAATATTGGCGCTGGGCACGTCGATACGCAAAGCCGTCTATGCCGTGTATGCATATGTACGATTGGCAGATGAGATAGTGGACAGTTTCCACGGTTACGACAAAGCGGGGCTGCTCAAACGCTTCGTGACAGAAACGGATACAGCGCTCTCCGAGCAAATTTCATTGAACCCGATTCTTAACGCCTTTCAGCATACCGTCTTGAAATACAATATCGATCGAGCGTTGATCGACCGATTCTTGCACAGCATGAAAATGGATTTGCACGACCGCGATTATGACAGACAACTCTATGACGAATACATTTACGGCTCGGCCGAGGTAGTCGGCCTTATGTGTCTGCAGATCTTCGTCAACGGAAACAAATCGGAATACGATCGATTAAAACCTTATGCCATGAAGTTGGGTAGCGCTTTTCAGAAGGTCAACTTCCTGCGCGATTTGCAGGCCGATTATCAAGTATTGGGACGGAGCTATTTTCCAGACATTGACTTGACCGATTTTAGTGAATCTGCCAAAAGACAAATAGAAACAGAGATACAGCAAGAATTCTCAGATGCTTTGATCGGCATAAGGCTGTTGCCTAAAAACTCACGTTTCGGCGTATATCTGGCGTATAAATATTATTTGTGCTTGTTCAAAAAAATACGCTCGATGCAGCCGCAGAGCATTCTCCAAAGTCGTGTACGCATCCATAACGGGCACAAAGCGGTGGTCATGATGAAAAGTTACTTACGGTACAAAGTGGCATTACTATGAAAACACTCGCTTTTCTCCTGACTATGCCGCTGACCTTGGCCGTCGCAAACGGGACAAGTATTGATCTGGATTATTTACGCGCCAACTACAGTAGAGCTGTGACCGACAAAACTTTGTGCAATCGAATGATAACCGACCTCAGGCAAAGCAACCGATCGGCGGTTGCCGGTGCTTATTACGGCGCGCTTCTCTGTGTGCGGGCAAAGCACAGCCTGAACCCTATGCAGAAACTCCAAAGCTTCAACGCCGGCAAGGCAGCACTGGAAGCGGCAGTGGCACGGGTACCGAAAAATGTGGAGGTCCGATTTTTAAGGCTTTCCATTCAGCAAAATATTCCGCGGTTTCTGAATTATCGCTCTGATGTCGATGAAGACAGACGATATCTGGCCGCCCATATGCATAAGATAACCTCGGTAGAATTAAAGTCGATGATTCTCGCCGCATTGACCGATGATTACAAACCCGTACAAGACCGATAGCAGATGAATGCGTTAATTGTTACAGCTGTTTTTATTCTGATGGAACCCGTCACTTGGTTTTTGCATAAATATGTAATGCACGGTTTCTTGTGGGTATTGCATAAAGACCACCACGATCACAGCAATGCCGGACCGCTGGAACGAAACGACCTTTTCTTTGTGATCTTCGCTCTGCCCGCAATAGCACTATTCTTTTTCGGCGCTCGTGCAGGTTTCAACTACCTTTTTTATATCGGTTTGGGAATTACTTTATACGGTATGGCCTACTTCTTTGTACACGACATCTTTATTCACCAACGGGCCAAGGTGCTCACCCATACAAAACATCCTTATCTGCTGTCGATCCGCCGTGCCCACAAACAGCATCACAAGCATTTGGGCAAAGAAGACGGCGAATGCTTCGGATTTCTTTGGGTACCGATTAGATATTTCAAAATGTACTTCAATAAAAAATAGAATGATGCTACAGCCATTTACATATCTGCTGGTGAACTTTTGTACCATCATCATCTGCTTTGTTGCTTCCTTTGACAGACGAATCCGATTCGACCGATACCTCGGTACTTTTCTGCTGTCATCCACCATTGTAGCATTGCCTTTCATCCTCTGGGATATTGTGTTTACGGCAAAAGGCGTTTGGTGGTTCAATACCGACTATACAGTCGGGCTGGACGTTGCAGGTTTGCCGATAGAAGAATGGCTGTTCTTTTGGTGCATACCCTTTGCCTGCGTGTTCACTTATTTCTGCTTGGATAAATTCTTCGATCTGCGCAGGACCCACTCCTTCAATAACCTCATTGTATTTATCACGGTGGTTGTCTGCGCGTCGGTGGCGCTTATCTACCCTGATCGCATTTATACGCTGGTGACAGCCCTTACTACATTGATAACGGTCACCTTTTTGCATTTCATGGTAAAAGCTGAATGGTTGGGGCAGGCATCCTTCGTCTTTCTAATCCTTATGCTGGGCTTCTTCCCCGTTAACGGCGTTCTGACAGGCTTCGGCCTTTCTTCGCCTATTGTCAACTACAATCCCGACGATTTCTTGGGGACAAGGATGCTGACAATACCGATAGAGGATGCCGTATACGGATACAGTCAATTTGTGCTGAACATTTACTTTTTTAAACTGCTGAAATCCAAATATCATGAAAAATAGAAATGTTGTACTCATCATCGCCTTGGCGGGTATAGCTGTGATGATGTCCTCTTGTCGGTCAATCCCCAAGAAAGCAGAGCCGATCAATAATTTTAAGGTCGATCGATATCTCGGCACTTGGTACGAGATTGCGCGGTTCGATTATTTGTTCGAGAAAAACATGGACAATGCGTCCGCGCAGTATAGCCTGAATGCCGACGGATCCGTAAAGGTGATAAACAGCGGCTATAATTATAAAAAGGAGAAATGGTCAAAGGTCGAAGGCAAAGCCAAATTCCGTGGTAATGAATCTGTTGCCGCTCTAAAGGTAAGTTTCTTCGGGCCTTTTTATTCGGGTTACAATGTCATCGCGCTGGATGACAATTACCGTTATGCATTGGTTGCGGGAAAGAACCTGAATTATTTATGGATACTGTCTCGCGAAAAAACCGTCCCCGACAATGTGAAAGATTTATATCTGAAAATAGCGCGCGAAATAGGATATGATGTGAACAAACTGATCTGGGTAAAACAAGATCGTGAGAATCCGTACGCATCCTCCAACTGATCTCTGCACTTCGCTCAATACTAAGCAATAGATACGCATGGCTTTTTATCAATTGTCGAGATCGCAAAAGATACCGGCATCCGTAACCGAGGTTTGGGAATTTATTTCTGCGCCGGCAAATCTCAGTCGAATCACACCGCCCGACATGGGCTTCCTGACAACAAGTGATAACAGCTCGGAAAAAATGTATCCGGGCATGATCATCACATATAAAGTCAGTCCGCTTTTCGGCATTAAGTTGAATTGGATGACCGAGATTACTCATGTGGTAGAAAACGAATACTTTGTGGATGAGCAACGCATCAGTCCCTATGCTTTGTGGCACCATCAGCACAGATTAAAGGAAATAGAGGGCGGAGTTTTGATGACAGATCTCGTCACCTACCGGCCACCATTCGGAATCATTGGTGCTCTCGCAAATTTATTGGTAATTAGGAAAAAGCTACAGCAGATTTTTGATTACAGAACGGAGGCGGTCGAGGGGATTTTCGGCAGTCTGTAGTTCAATGGTGAAACAAGAATGGACCTTAACCCTTTGCCGCTGTACTGAAAATATTAATTCAGTTGTTGCATCTCGCAATCTTATCATCCGTATTTTAATGTCTTGCTTCATGCCCAAGAACATTTCGTATATGTGAAATTTGCAGGTGTCCTATCGTTAAATTCCTTACTGCAACCATATTTATTCAGTTAGCACTTGCGAGGAATCTCGTAGAAGAGCTGAATTAACCTCCTTAAAGCAATCTGTCTATATACTGTAACGTAAGCATAATTAAAATTTTTATTTATAGATACAATCATAAAAAACCTCATATTTAACCTGTTAATTTCTAACCAAGCCGACGATGCCGAAACGAAACCAAGGGCTTTTTTCCAAG
>RDDY01000096.1 GCA_003852805.1 Chryseobacterium sp. | reverse complement strand
CAAGAAAATGAAACTGTCACGCAAGGTGCTTCTGCCCAGACCACCGAGACCCGAAAGAAAAGAAGGCGAGGACAGAGGCAGCCGTCCCAACCACGGAAACAACAACCGTAAACCGCGGACGGACAAACCGACGAACAACGGATCACAAGGCGAATAATTCCGCCGAATAATACATACAGCCGCTCCTGAAAAGGAGCGGCTTTTTTATTTGGAAATTGTGGCAGCCGTGGCAGGCATTTACTCTTGGCACAGTTTTTACAATGTCAGCACAATAACTAAAATTAGCAGTATGAAAATGATCAAGCAAACAATGATGATGGCAGCCATGGTAACTGCCGGGGTTCTGAGCGCACAGAGTGCAAACATGAACAATATGCTGAAGATGGGCATCAATGCAGGGGCAGCTACAGGCGGCAACGCTTCCGCCAGTTTAGGATTTGATTTGGCTTACCAAAATCTGGTTACGCCGGGCTTCGGGCTGGGTATCGCCACGGGCTACAATCACTTCTTCGGAAAAGAAAAAACATTGAATAACGTAACGGTCCGGATTAACGATTTTGGCATTGTTCCGGTGGCGGCGCTCGTGCGTTTTTATCCGGGGCAAAGCGGCTTCTACGGCGGAGCAGATCTGGGCTACGGCTTTATTGTGGGCGACGAGAAGGTGACCAACCATCCGACAGTCAATGCCGACCGTCCCGACGGCGGCTTCTATTTGAAACCCGAGATAGGCTACCACAACCGTGACTGGAATTTCTTCATCCATTTCACCAAGGTATTTACCGGTGACAAAGGCAAGGTAGAAGGTCAGGACTACGGTGCCGGCTCGGTAGGTGCGGGCGTCGGTTACAATATTCCGCTCGGCAAATAAAAAATAGTTTTCACGCAAAACGGCAGTCCAAAAAGGGCTGCCGTTTTTGTTTCGGGTTGAAGTGTTGTCGGCACAAAGTCAGCGTAAATGACAATCGTTAAATGCTGACCGTTAATAGGGTGAAGCGACAAACGTCGAAATCGGCATCATATCTCAAGGCATAAAAGTTGCAGTGGCAGTGAAGGTTTTGGGATGTTATTTATTTAACAACCCTTTTAATGAAGCAATAAGTTGAATGTCGCCGACCGGTTTTACCGCTCATTCACGACCGTAATTTTTTATATTTGGACAAAAGATCGCAACCCATGAAATTTCCTCTTTACTTGCCGGGTCGGGAAGACTCCAAGAATGACAACTGTAAAATCCTGGCCGGCGACATCGGTGGAACCAAGACGCATATCGGCTGGTTCGTCTCCAAGGATGGCGGTGTGGAATTGCTGAACGAGAGGGTTTATCCGTCAATGGAGTATGCATCTTTCAGCGACATCTTACGTGAGTTTATCCGCGATAACAAATACGAAGCGCCGGACCGAATTTGTATTGGCGTATCGGGGCCTGTAATCAACGGTAAAGTAATCACCACCAATCTGCCGTGGTCGTTGGACAGCGCGTTGCTTCAGCAGGAATTCCGTACAGAGCGCGTAGATCTTATCAACGACTTGGAAGCGACGGCCTACGGCTTGGCCGGAATCGATGATGAGTTTTTGGTCAGCATATACAGCGGTTGCAAGAACATGAAAGGCAACGTTGCCATCTTGGCGCCGGGAACGGGGCTTGGCGAAGCGGGATTGTTCTGGGACGGCGAATTCCTGCGGCCTTTTGCTACGGAAGGCGGCCATTCCGAATTCTCGCCGCGCAACAACCTGGAGGTGGAGTTTTATCAGTTCCTGATGCAGATTTACGGCATCGTAAGTTGGGAACACGTCATTTCAGGGCCGGGGCTTTTCAACATCTACCGTTTCCTCCGCGATATAAAAAAGCACGAAGAGCCTGCGTGGCTTACTCAACGCTTCGAGGAAGATGATCCCGCAGCGGTTATCAACCATACCGCGTTGCGAGAGTTGCACCCCGCGTGCACATTGGCCATGGAGATGTTTGTGGACTTTATGGCACGGGAAGCGGCCAACCTGGTTCTTAAACTGAAAGCAACGGGAGGTTTGCTTCTGGGCGGCGGAATTCCACCGAAGATTTACAGTTTCTTAAACAAAGACAAGTTCCATAGCAGCTTCGTCATGAGCGACAAAATGGAACATTTGCTGAAAGATATCCCGATCAAAATGATTCTCAACAGCCGTACGGCTTTGGAAGGAGCCGCTTTTTACGGAGCTTATTCCCGCTGAGAACGGTTTGATTTTTAACGAAGTTCATCGCAGTACATATTGCAATTCATGCGGTATGTACTTTTTTATGTAAACTATGGAAGACCGACCACGGAATAAAATATATATCATCAGCGGTATGGGAGCCGACAGATATGTCCTCAGGCACCTTAGTTTTCCCGACAATACCGAGCCTGTTCATATAGATTGGTTGATGCCCGAAAAGAAGGAAAGTCTGGAAAGTTATGTCCGACGGATGGCAGCCGATATCGATACTACTGAGCCGTTCTTTCTGCTGGGTTATTCCTTCGGTGGTGTCATCGTGCAGGAGATCGACAAAATAAAACCTGCCGAAAAAGTGGTCATCATCGGTTCGATAAAATCGGACAAAGAGCAATCTCGGTTGATGAAATGGGGGCGCCTCAGCCGTATTCCGCACTTGTTGCCTCGCTTTTTTTATTCCGAGAAAATGATGCTGTTTTCGCAAGGCTTGCTCCGTCGGCAGTTTACCACAAAGGGCGGCAAGTTGATGGAATACTTCAGAGTGCGCGACCCCGATTATCTGAAGTGGGCCGTAATGCGAATCTTGGATTGGAAAGGAAACCCGGATTCAAACGCCATACAGATTCTTGCCGATCGGGATCTGATTTTCCCCATCGGGAATTCACGGCCCGATTATACCATTCAAGGTGCCTCACATCTGTTCCCGGCTACGCGCGCCAAAGAGCTCAGCGCAATTTTGGCAAATATTTTTGGTTGAGCTCTCTGCGGTAAAAGGGATAGTGTTTTATTATTTAATAAGGCATAAATTTGCTTTATGCAATCGATAAGCGTTTTCGAAATCATCAAAGTAGGTATCGGCCCATCCAGCTCTCATACCATGGGACCGTGGAATGCGGCAGAGATGTTCCTCAACCACATAAAACAAGAAGGCAAACAGCTCTCGGAGGTCAAAGAAATCTTTGTGGAGTTCTTTGGTTCGTTGGCCAAAACCGGCGTCGGCCACGGAACGGACATAGCGGGGATGCTGGGCCTGTCGGGCGAAGACTTCAAAATAATAGACACCACCAAGATCGACGAGAAGATCGAGCAGATCAAAAGTTCCGGTCAACTGATTCTCGGTGGTGAGCAGCCGGTCCCGTTTGTTTACGGTTATCATTTGATACTGAACAAAGAAAAGTCTCTTGATTTTCACCCGAACGGAATGATCTTCCGCGCGGTTTTCCAAGACGGTACCGAGATTAGCAAAGATTATTATTCCGTTGGCGGAGGCTTCGTGGCGACGCAGGACGAAAACTCGATTGAGAACAACTGTGTCCGGACGCTTTACCCGTGCCACAATGCCGCGGATATTAAGAAATATGTGGAGCGACTGAACCTGAGCCGTATCTCCGATCTGATCTTTATTAACGAAGAATCTTGGCGCACCCGAGACGAGACGCGCGCTGAGGCATTGTACATTTGGCAGCAGATAAAAGAATGCGTCTACAAAGGCGTAAATAAAGAGGGCATCTTACCGGGCGGGCTGAATGTGACGCGCAGAGCGCCGAGCCTGAACCGCAAGCTGTTGGACGATAAACAATACAACAGCTTGGACGAATGGTTCAAAATGGTAGTGGAAGTAGAAGCCAGCTTCAACAATATAAACAAGTGGGTAAGCTGTTTTGCCTTGGCCGTAAACGAGGAGAACGCTTCATTCGGACGCATCATTACGGCACCCACCAACGGTGCCAGCGGCGTGATCCCTGCCGTATTGATGTATGCCCAATGCTTTACGCCGCATACTTCCGAAGACGACATTGTACGCTTCTTGTTGGTAGCCGGCGAGGTAGGCACACTATTTAAAAAGAACGCAACCATATCGGCGGCTATGGGCGGTTGTCAGGCAGAAGTGGGGGTTTCGTCGGCTATGGCGGCGTAAAGCATTGGGCATACATCAATACGGCAGGGATCACGCCGCTGGCAC
>RDDY01000386.1 GCA_003852805.1 Chryseobacterium sp. | reverse complement strand
AGCCAGAAGACCGATGAGCATAATCAGTGAAATCTGCACGTAGATGTTATCTGTTCCGCCGGTCAACTTAGTAAATACCATCACGCCCGCCAAGCCGAACGGCAACGAAAGCATCACCGCAAAGGGCAACAGATAACTTTCATACTGCGCGGCCAGCAAGAAATAAACGAAGATGAAACTCAGCAGGAAAATGTACACCGTCTGACTTCCGGCCGCCATTTCCTCGCGTGTCAACCCCGAGAACTCAAAACCATAACCCTGCGGCAGTGTCTCTGCGGCTACCTGCTGTACGGCAGCAATCGCATCACCCGAACTGTAACCCGGATTGGGCGTACCGTTGATGGGCACCGCAGTAAACAGGTTGAAGCGCCCGATACTCTGCGGACCGTAGACGCGCGTAAGCGTAATGAACCGAGAGATAGGAGCCATTATACCGTCTTTTCCGCGAGCTTGGATAAGGTTAAAGCTTTCCATATCATCGCGGAAGTTGGGCGGTGCCTGATAAATCACGCGGTACTGTTTCCCGAAGAGGTTAACGTTTGAAGCGTAGACACCGCCGTAATAACCCTGCAGCGTACCGAGTATGTCTGAAACGGACAGGCCCGCCGCCTTGACCGCCGGCACGTCGATATCGATCTGATACTGCGGGAAGTTGGGGCTGAAAGAGGTATTTGCATTTTGAATCTCCGGTCTCTTTTTCAATGCATCGATAAAGTCATTGCTCACCTTGTCGAGATCTGCAATGGTTCCGCCCGCCTGGTCTTGAAGCTGGAGTTCGAAACCGGAAGCTATACCGAAACCTTGCAGCGTGGGTCGGCCGAAGAAGACCACCTTCGCTTCTTTAATGCCGGCGGTTTCGCGGTACAACTTTCCGAGAAGAGCTTGCACGCTTTCTTCTTTTTTGGTTCGCTCTGCCCAAGGTTTCAGTTTAATGATCAACATACCGTAGTTGCTACCCGTACCGCTGATCATTCCTCGTCCGGAGTTTTTGAGGATGTGGTCTACCTCGGGCATCTTTTTGACAACGGCTTCCACTTGATCCAGCACTTCATCGGTTCGCTCCTGCGATGCACTCATCGGCAAAGCAATATCGGCGAAGATGGTTCCCATGTCCTCACTCGGAACAAAGGATTTTGGTGTGATGGCTGAGAGCCAAATAAACAATCCGGTAAAGACCGCCAGCGCCGCCACCGTTATCCATCTGCGCTTCAGCAAGAAAGCAACGCCCTTCATATATTTACGAGTGGTTGCCTCAAAAGCTGCATTGAAATTGGCAAAAAAACGCTTTACAAATCCTTTTTTCTTTTCCTCTTCGGAGTGCGGTCTAAGCAACAATGCACAAAGTGCGGGGCTGAGCGTTAATGCGTTTACGGCTGAAAGTACAATGGCGATGGCCAAAGTCAAGCCGAATTGCTGATAGAAGATGCCCGCCGATCCCGAGATAAAACTCACGGGAACGAATACGGCAGACATCACCAAGGTAATACTGATGATTGCACCACTGATCTCGTTCATCGCGTTTATGGAAGCTTTTCTTGGAGACTTTTCTCCTTGTTCCAGCTTTGCATGAACCGCTTCTACCACCACAATGGCGTCGTCCACCACAATACCCACCGCCAGCAGAAGTGCAAACAGTGTCAAGAGGTTGATGGTAAAGCCGAAAATCTGCAAGAAGAAGAAAGTACCTACGATGGCCACAGGAACGGCAATGGCCGGGATGATGGTAGAACGCCAGTCTTGCAGGAAAATATAAACAACCAAGAAAACGAGAATGAAAGCCTCGACCAAGGTTTTGATTACCTTTTCGATGGAAGCGTCCAAGAACTCGTTGGCGTCGATCATCGTTACGTAATTGATCCCGCGCGGGAACGAGGGTTTGATTTCTTCCAAAACTTCCAACGAGTGGTTGATCACGTCTTGCGCGTTGGAACCCGCTGTTTGTGAAATGGAAATACCGACGGAAGGCTTGCCGTCCATCATGCCACGACCGACGTAGGATTGTGAGCCCAGCTCCACCTTGGCCACATCGCTCAGACGCAGAATTCTTCCGTCGCCGGTAGCGCGTAAGACAATATCTTCAAACTGCGGAACCTCGGTCAGCCGTCCTCTGTATTTCAGAGTGTACTCAAAACTTTGGTTACCGCCCTCACCCAGCTTTCCGGGTGCGGCTTCAATGTTTTGCTCGGCCAAGGCGGCACTGATGTCCTGCGGCACCAAGCCGTAAGACGCCATTCGTTCCGGATCCAGCCAAATTCGGATTGCATAATTCTTACTTCCGAAGACCATAACGTCACCCACACCCTCCACACGCTGCAAGCGCGGGATAATGTTGATGTAAGCGTAGTTCTGAAGAAACGTTTGGTCATACGCCGGATTGTCGCTCTGGAGGCTGAAGATCAAAACATTGGAACTTTGGCGCTTGGATACCGTCACGCCCGACTGTGTCACTTCGCGCGGCAATAAACTGGTGGCGCGCGCCACACGGTTCTGCACGTTAACGGAAGCAATATCCGGATCTACGCCTTGCTTGAAATAAACGGTAATACTTGCATTTCCCTCGTTGGTTGCAGAGGACGTCATGTATGCCATGCCTTCTACACCGTTGATCTGTTCTTCCAACGGCACAATGACACTCTTCATTACAACGTCTGCGTTGGCACCCATGTAGTTGGCAGATACCGCCACCGTGGGCGGAGCAATTTCCGGATATTGAGCCACCGGCAGGCTGATGATCCCGAGGATACCCAAGATCACAATAATGATAGAGATCACAGTGGACAACACCGGACGTTCTATAAATCTTTTGAACATTTGTTCCTAATTATGTTTATGGATTCGGCACTTCAATGTCTTGGTCTACGGTGGTTTTCAACGTTGTGGCGCGCGGAACAATCTCAGCGTCGTCACGCAACAGACCCACGCCTTCCACCACCACACGGTCGCCATTTTTCAATCCCGAACTTACGGCATAGGCTTGGCCGCCCGGCATCTCCTGAACGCTTACTTCGGTAGATTTGACCTTGTTGTCTTTGCCCACAACGTAAACAAAGACTTTCCCTTGCATTTCGTAGGTCGCCTTCTGCGGAATGACGATGGTGTTTTCCAAATAAACAGGCATTTGGACGCGTGCGCTGTAACCTGTGCGCAAAAGCCCGGACGGATTTGGGAAAGTGGCGCGCAAGGTAAAAGATCCGGTGTTGGGATCCACCTGCCCACTCAATGCTTCTATGCGGCCTTTTTCCTTGTAGATGCTCCCGTCGGCCAAGACAAGGCTGACTGCCGGCGTGTTGCGCAGTTTCTCAGCTACCGTAGCACCGGGCGCATTTCTCAAGAATTCGATCTGATCTTTTTCATTGACCGAGAAATAAGCATAGACTTTGTCCACATTGGAAACCGTGGTCAAAGGCTGCTGCGTCGCACTGCTGATGTAACTACCGGTGCGGAACGGCAGCATGCCGACGATTCCGTTTACGGGGCTGGTGATGTTGGTATAGCCTTGGTTTACCTGAGCGTTACGAAGCGCGGCTTGCGCCTCTGCAAGAGCTGCTTTTTTAGCCGACAGATTCAGCTGTGCAGATTGCAGTTCATAATTGGATATAATTTCTTTGTCCACCAGCGGCTTCACCTTGGTTACCTGCATGGCAGCCGTAGATACTGCCGCTTCGGCGCTTTTCACCTGTGCTTGCGCCATGCGCACCTGTTGCTCGTATTGAGGGTTTCTGATTCGGAACAGCGTTTGACCGCGCCGTACCATGCTTCCTTCATCAATATAAACTTCTTCAATGAAACCGTCGATCTTCGGTCGAATCTCGATGTTCTGCGTGCCCTCCAACCTGGCGGGATATTCATTGAGCAGTTTTGCCGGACCTTGCGACACCGTAATCACGTCAAACGGTTGTGGCTTCTGCTGTTCCTGGGGCGGTCCCGCCTGCCCCTCTTTGCTGCACGAGTGGCCTATGCCAAGCGTCAGAACCACAGCAGCCGGCAGCACGTATCTACGAATCATATATTTATATATTTTTCAACTAAAGCTACCAAATTTACGGATTATAAAATTAAGGCCATACGCGCCGCGCTTTTTCCGGTGCAGCGGTGATCCGGTTTTTATGGTTAAATTTGCGCATATAGTTATGGACGAAAAATATATAAATATATGATTCGTAGATACGTGCTGCCGGCTGCTGTGGTTCT
>RDDY01000345.1 GCA_003852805.1 Chryseobacterium sp. | reverse complement strand
GTACGCATAATCTACCGAAGACCTCTCATTGCAGAGGTCTTTGTTTTATATACAATCTTTTACCGGAACTCCTCTGTCACTGCGATCAATCAGGCCCGAATTGTGTGCTTCCTTTTGTTGTCGGAAAATTATTATGAACCGAATTTTTATATATTTGCAGTTGGATTAATAAACAACAAAAAACCATTTATTATGTCAGACATCGCATCAAGAGTGAAGGCTATCATTGCTGATAAGCTGGACGTTGAAGAAACAGAAGTAACTCCGGAAGCAAGCTTCACCAATGACCTGGGCGCTGATTCACTGGATACCGTAGAACTGATCATGGAGTTCGAAAAAGAATTCAATATTCAGATTCCGGACGATCAGGCGGAAAAAATCACTACCGTTGGCCACGCTATTACTTATATTGAAGAAGTAGTCAACAAATAATCAACCTGTTCTTAAACAGAATTTTATGGAATTGAAAAGAGTGGTAGTTACCGGCTTCGGAGCCATTACCCCCATTGGAAATAATGCGAAAGAATACTGGGAAAGCCTTGTGAAAGGTGTGAGTGGTGCTGCTCCTATTACTCTTTTCGATTCCTCTAATTTCAAAACAAAATTTGCCTGCGAGGTTAAAGATTTCGATCCGCTGAACCATTTCGACAAGAAAGAAGCCAAGAAGATGGATCGCAATTCTCAACTGGGGCAAGTGGCTGCGCGCGAGGCCATTGCGCACAGCAGAATCATAGAAGACAAGGTAGACCAAAACCGCGTGGGCGTTATTTGGGGTTCGGGCATCGGCGGCTTGGAAACTTTCGAAAACGAGGTTCTCGGCTTTGCAGAGTCAAAACCCATCCCGCGCTTCAATCCTTTCTTCATTCCTAAGATGATTGCCGACATCACGCCGGGCAACATCTCCATAGAATACGGCCTCCATGGCCCGAACTATACCACGGTTTCGGCGTGCGCTTCTTCTGCCAACGCAATTATAGATGCGCGCATGCTCATTCAGTTGGGCAAGGCCGATGTATTGGTAGTAGGTGGTTCGGAAGCGGCGGTTACCGCAAGCGGCGTAGGTGGCTTCAACGCACTGCACGCTTTATCTACCAGAAACGATGAGTACAAAACAGCATCCCGCCCGTTCGACAAAGACCGAGACGGCTTTGTTTTGGGCGAAGGCGCAGGCTGTCTGATTTTGGAAGAATACGAACATGCCAAGAAACGCGGCGCCACCATTTACGCAGAAGTAGCCGGCGGCGGACTGAGTGCCGACGCGCACCACATGACCGCTCCACACCCCGAAGGACTCGGCGCTTATCTGGTAATGAAAAACTGTATAGAAGATGCCGGCCTGACCACCGATGCGGTAGATCACATCAATATGCACGGCACTTCTACACCACTTGGTGACATCGCCGAATCTCAGGCTATTGCAAAACTTTTGGGCGAGCATGCCTACGACATCCAACTGAACTCTACCAAATCCATGACGGGGCATCTCTTGGGCGCGGCAGGTGCCATTGAAGCCATTGCCACGCTGGGTACCATCATCCACGGAATTGTTCCGCCGACCATCAACCATTTTACCGACGACGAAGCCATCGACAATCGTCTGAACTTCACCTTCAATCACGCTGTAGAAAAACAAGTGAATGTTGCTCTCAGCAATACGTTTGGTTTTGGCGGACACAACGCCTGCGTGCTGTTCAGAAAAATCTGATGAACTTGCTCAAGGTTTTTTCCCGCTTTGCTTTTCGCAAGAGAAAACCTGAACCACTCGCCAAAGAATCTGCATTCGAGAAGAGGATATGCGAGCTGGTAGGCTATAAGGTAAACCGTATCGGTTTTTTCCGTGAGGCTTTTACCTTGAAAACATCATCGAAGAATACCGAACATCATAATTACGAGCGTTTGGAATTCTTGGGCGATGCCGTCCTCGGAAGCATTGTTTCGTGTTATCTTTACGATGCCTACCCCGACGCCAATGAGGGATTCCTGACACAGATGAAGTCCAAGGCGGTAAACCGGAAAAACCTGAATGCAATAGGCGAAAGCCTAAGATTGAGACAACTTCTGCTCAACAACGACGGCAGCATCACCCTTAGCGAGAACATCAGTGGAAATTTGGTGGAAGCTCTGATCGGCGCCATTTATTTGGATATCGGTTATGAACGATGCAACGATGTGGTTCTCAAACAAATATTGACGAAGGATGCGATGCTCCGGCTGGAGAATAAAATCATCAGCTACAAAGGTTTATTGCTGGAACTGGCGCAGAAAAACAAGCTGCACGTGCGCTTTGACACCCAAGAAGAACAACTGCCCAAACAGCAGACGCAGTTCCGCTGCGTGGTTTATTTGGGCGATGATTCTATAGGAGTTGCCGGCGCATCTTCCAAGAAAAAAGCTGAAGAAAAGGCAGCCAACCGCGCTTATTACGCGGTGCAAAAAAGAAAGGACATCCACAATGCTAAAGGCCAAGACATTTCTCCTTGAGGACGATGACGACGAACCGATGCTCATCGGGCTGATCAGACTGGTCAGAAAGCTCCCCCTACACGAAATATTCTTCGAGCTTAACAAACACAACCCGTTTGTCTTCCGCCGCGCCAAAGATTTCATCACCACTTCATTTGCCGGAGAAACCGCGCACGCCGTCTTTAAAGCCTACGACGAGAGCAGCGATACGGACTTTACCATGATCTCCAATCTCTCCTTTGAAACCAGCCTCAGTGCGCCGGCAGACAACCTCTTTGGCAGCTACACCGTGGTCAGCCACATACTGCGCGCGCATCATGACGTAGACTTCCTGCTGATCGTCAAAGATTCAATTCCCGATTTTTCCTTAATTTTGCTGCCTGATAATCTGTGTTTTCAGATTCAACCCTACAGGCTCGACCCCGACCTGGAGCTATACAAACAGATACTTTACTATGAATAACAACCAGAGAAAGACCAAGATTATTGCTACGCTTGGCCCTGCCACATCGACAAAGGAAACCATCCTTAACCTTGTTCAGGCAGGAGCAAACGTGATCCGCATCAACTTTTCTCATGCAGATTATGATCTGGTTAAAAAGAACGTAGAGATCATCCGCGAGATCAATGCCGAATACGGCTTCTCCACATCCATCCTGGGTGACCTGCAAGGTCCGAAATTGCGTATCGGTACGGTGGAAGAGGGTTCCTATCTAAACCCCGGTGACGAACTTACCTTTACCAATGAAAAAATAGAAGGCGACTCCACACGAGTTTACATGACCTACGAGAGATTTCCGCAAGACGTAAAAGCAGGCGAACGCATCCTCATCGATGACGGGAAGCTGGTGCTGGAAGTGCTGGAAACCAACAACAAAGATACCGTACGCGCCAAAACCATCCAAGGCGGCCCGCTCAGCTCAAAAAAAGGAGTCAACCTGCCGAACACCCATGTATCGTTGCCCGCGCTGACAGAGAAGGACATTCAAGATGCCAACTTTATGTTGGATCTGGAGTTCGATTGGATTGCCCTTTCTTTCGTGCGTCACGCACAGGATATTTTGGATCTGAAAAAACTGATCTCAGAGCATCCGAAAGGCAAGATCTTCCGTACACCAATCATCGCCAAGATCGAAAAACCCGAAGGCGTACGCAACATTGAAGAGATTTTGATGGAATGCGACGGCATCATGGTGGCGCGCGGAGACTTGGGCGTGGAAGTCCCGATGGAAGAAGTCCCGACGATCCAAAAAACATTGGTACAGAAAACCAGATTGTACAGCAAACCCGTCATCATTGCTACCCAAATGATGGAAACCATGATGAACAGCCTGACGCCCACTCGGGCCGAGGTAAACGATGTGGCAAACTCCGTCCTCGATGGTGCCGATGCAGTAATGCTGTCGGGTGAAACCTCTGTCGGGAAATATCCGTCGGAAGTGGTGAAGACGATGGCGAAAATCGTGAGCAACATCGAGAACAGCCCGATGTACGACCGTTACAATACCGCTGTGGAGCGCATCAGCTGTGTAGACGACCGCTACGTTACCGATATGATCTGCTACTCGGCGGTGAGAATTGCGGACAAAGCCGGAGCCAAGGCCATTGTTACCCTTACCCATTCAGGCTACACGGCATTCCAGATATCGGCGCACAGACCCAATTCGCACATCATTGTTTTCAGCTCCAACCGTCGTGTATTGACGATGCTGAATTTACTGTGGGGCGTACGCGCATA
>RDDY01000186.1 GCA_003852805.1 Chryseobacterium sp. | reverse complement strand
AGCTTGCAAAGCCAACGCCAATAAAATTAGCTTTAAAATTTTCCAACCCTTCAAAAAAATAAAAAATGCAACCGCACGACAGCCGAAAATACTTGAAAACATTGGACATCACGACCGAAAGAACACCTACCTGTAACAAGGGTTTTGCAAGAGAGCGGGTTAAGTGTTTCGTTTGAAACTTTTTCGTAAATTTGAACTTTCGTGCTTCGTATCAAAGGTAGTGCTAAAAATCCGCTCCCTCGCAAAGCCCCGAACCGTTATCTGTCATTCTTCAAAAAACCGTAGTAATAAATTTACTATATTTGAAAGCTAATTACCATTACAGTATTATGACCGAAGAACAGAGAATAGAAATTTTAAATAATGCCAAAGACTTTTTCCGAAAAGAAATAGTAGGAAGCCACATTGAAGGTTCTTGTAAAAGAGCTAGTAAGCTTTCTGAATATAACGTAAATCCTTTTCTTTTTAAATATCTAGCAAATTTCTTAACTGGAAATGACAATGCTGAAAGTATTGCAAAAGCATTAGTTTATCCAAGAATTCTAGGGTCATCAATAAATACATCATTTGGGATGAAAGTACAAAAATTGATTGGAGAGTTATTTCAAGGATTTGGCTCAACAACATCAGGTATCGACATCGAATTTATTGATGCTATTGATGGTAGAAGAAAGTATTGCCAATTAAAGGCAGGTCCAAATACTATTAATCGTGATGATGTAACCACTGTAATAAATCACTTTAATGGTGTTCGAAATTTAGCCAGAACTAATAATTTAAATATCGGAATAAACGATATGATTGTGGGAGTAGTTTATGGTGAATATTCTGAATTAAGTTCTCATTACAAAAAAATATCTGAATCTTTTCCAGTAATTATTGGTAGTGAATTTTGGCATCGTTTAACTGGAAAAGAAGATTTTTATTTTGAATTAATAGATGCTGTTGGTGAAGTTGCTTTAGAAGTTGATGGTAGTCATATTGTTGAAGATACAATCGCAAAACTTGCAGTAGAAATCCAACAAAAATATATAGATTAAAAAAGGAACTTAAAGTTCCTTTTTTAATCTATAAAAATTATTTAGGAAGTTTATAATAGAATAACCAACTTCACGACCCAAATTTACAGGAACAGCATTTCCAATTTGCTTGTATTGTTGAGCCATAGGACCAGCAAATTCCCAATCATCTGGAAATGTTTGTATTCTTGCATATTCTCTAACCGTAAATGGACGTGTTTCGTCTGGATGACATCGTTCAGTTTGTTTCTGTGCAGGGCTACAAGTTAAAGTCAAACAAGGTTCGTCCCAACCAATTCTTCTTGCCATTCCAGTTTTTCCACCTCCTAAATAAAAACTTGCACCCATAAACTCTTTTTGAATGTCAATAGGTAAATCTCTCCAATATCCTTTTGGCGGAACTAAATCCAAAACACTCTTTTTACTTTCAGGATATTTCGCACCTGGAGATTTTGGGACATTGCAATCAAACAACTCTCCTTTTTTAAGAGCATCTTTAAGATTGTAAATTTTCTTATAAGGTTTTGGATATTCATATTTCAAATCAATATCCTTACGAATACCAACTAAAATTAATCGCTCTCTTTTTTGCGGAACTTTGTAGTTAATCGCTTTTAATACTTCTACCGGAACAACATTGTAACCAATTTCATCCAAAATTGAAATCATTCCTTTTAATGTATTTCCATTATCGTGACTTAAAAGACCTTTTACATTTTCTCCGATACATATTGGTGGATTAACTTCTTTTACTACACGAGCAAATTCGTAAAATAAAGTACCTCTTGCATCTTCAAAACCTAATCTTTTACCTGCATAACTAAAAGCTTGACAAGGAAATCCACCAGTTACTACATCTACTTTATTATGATAGACCGAAAAGTTGAAATTTTTAATATCACCCTCTAAAACATTCCAATTTGGACGATTTTTTCTTAAAGTTTCACAAGCGTGCTTGTCAATTTCATTTAAAGCGACACACTTCAAACCTGCTTTTTCCATTCCAACTGCCAAACCACCAGCACCAGCAAATAATTCTAAAACAGTATATTCATTTTCTGGCTCAACATAATTTGAAACATTATCTTGAACATCATTATTTAGAAACTCAGCAAATAAAGTTTCAACTTCTTCTTTTTTATAAACTCTATAGTTGCTTATCGGTTCACGAACTGCCGACAACTTTCCTTCTTCATCCCATCGACGTAGCGTTTTAGTACTTTTATTAAGTAACTTCGCTGTTTCTGAAATAGTTAAATATTCACTCATAACCAAATTGTACAACATTAGACATTGGTTGCAAAATTAATGTAAAAAAGTTAAATCTACCAAAACAAATTTGAAAAAAGAACGACAGATAACATCGTATTGGCGAAATGGCGGCTTAAGGGATGAATTGAAAGTTTCTCCTTTTTTAGTCGCAACAGCCTTTTATATTTATGAATGTATTTATCTATTTTATTTTTAAAGGAATTCATGATTTTCAATTCCTTTTTTCATAAATTTAGAAAATAATAAAAGGATGTTGCTTAGCGTAGGGCATAATTGAAAGTTTCGGCTTTCTAATCCGCCACTATCGCCAATACGCGGCCCGTTATAGCCAATAGCAGAACGACACTGCCTGAAACAAAATACACAATCAGCACAAATGTTAGAAATTTTAAATAATCGCACAGAAAACACACACGAAAATGAACAATTTCGTAGAGTTGCTGAAATCATTGAAACAACTTTTGGTAATTTGGGATATGACGGTTTATTGATTGGCAATCCATTTAATGAATCATATTCTCGCTTTCGTGCTGACGCAATTTTATACTATAATAACGGACTTGTACTTATTGACTTCAAAGACTACAACGGAATTATAAAGTTACCACCAAATGAAAATGAATTTCATTCAACAAAGTGGCATAATGAAAGTCTAAAAGATAGAAGTAGATTAGAGATAAAATCAGGAGCAAACTTTATCAACCCATTTAGACAATTAGCTTCTTATCGTAATGCTTTCAGAGAATTAGTTGAGAAGAACAAATACTTAGACGGAATAAACCCTGCAAGAGTTTGTATTGCTAATATTTTTTCAGGTCCAATTCAACTTCGCAATGAAGTTCCAAGAAATCTACCTTATTACAAACTTATTCAAGAATCTGATTTAGCCAATTTTCTTTATGACTTTGCAAGTGAAAATACATACAAAGAAGACATTTCAAAAGTTCTAAAAAGTATTTTTCCTGCTGAAAAATGGATTAAAAACGTAGAAATTTCTATATCCGAATCCATCATTGATAAATCAATAACAAAAATTGAAAATGATGTTGAGAAAAGCATTGTTGATTTTCTCAAGGAAGAAAAAGGTGGAGTTCTTGTATTAGAATCTATGACTGTGAACGATAGAGATTCTTGGTTACGTTTTATTGCCAATGAAGCAGTAAACCACAATATTCCACAGGTTGAAAAATGGTCGCACTCTGCAAGAATAAGTAAGAAAATTCAAAGGCGAAGCAACATAGAAACGGAAGGAATTTACAGTGTTATATATGGTGGTTCTGACATTGAAGGACAAAATGAAAACACAGACCAAGAGGAACAGGAAGAAGAATTACAAGAAGTTATTCCTTTAAAATCGAATAAGGATATTGATGAAAAAGCTTTGATTATTGTTGCCGAAGCTCATTTGGTAAGTCGTAGCCTAAGTCAATCAGAATTATTACGATTTGGTTCTGGTCGATTATTAGAAGATGTTATCAAATTTATAAATCCAGAAAGCAACAGAAAAATTGTATTTATTGGCGACCCATATTCTTTGACATTTGGTAAAGACGAAGATACTGCATTAAACTTGGAAACTTTATCTGAATTATACAAAAACGAAAAGATTAAACATTATCGCAAACCCATAGACAATGATTATTCAGACGGAAAAGAAAAATTAAGAACTGATTTAGCAAACAGTATTGAAATTTCGCTTTTTAATAATTTGAATTATAGTTTTGATGAAGTCGCTTTAATTGACTTAAAAGATGATAATCAAAGAATCCAAAATCTACATTCGTGGTTTGCCAAACCGTTTTCTAACGAACCTGAAAATGCCGTTCTATTCTACTCAAAAAAAGATTGTTTAAAAACAAACAAATGGATTAAAAAACAATGCTTGAAAAATGGAGAAAATTTGTCCGCAAATGATTTGC
>RDDY01000117.1 GCA_003852805.1 Chryseobacterium sp. | reverse complement strand
GGCTACACCGTCGGGAAGAAGCCGTACGGTTATATGGGCTTGGGCGACATCTTTGTTTTTCTCTTTTTCGGCTTGGTTTCCGTGTGCGGTTCCTACTTTCTGTTTACCAAGAGTTTTGACGCCGATATATTGCTGCCGGCATCTGCCATCGGGTTTTTCAGTGTGGCCGTTCTGAATCTGAACAACATGCGCGACATCCATTCCGACCGATTGACGGGAAAGCATACGCTGGCTTTGCGCATCGGCTTCAAGCGGGCCATGATTTATGAAATCATCCTGTTGCAACTGCCGTTACTGTTGATGTTGGCATTCTTGCTGATGAACCATGTAACCAATATCTACGCTTATATTTTCATGATACTGATGTTCCCGTTGATGGCCATCCGCCGCCGTATTTTGGAGGTAAAAGAACCTCGGGAGCTGGATCCGTTTCTGAAACAAGTCGGCATCATGACTTTGGCGATGGCCGTTTTGGTGGCCGCCGGAATAAATTACTTTAAATAACACCGATATGAAATTCACTTATTTGGGGCATAGTTGTTTTCTCTTTGAGTACAGCGGGAAATACATCTTGTCCGACCCTTTCTACAATCACACGAAAGAAGGCAGCGGTTTTGACATCGCCGCTCAAAAAATCGATTATATTTTAATCACCCATGCGCACTTTGACCATACGGCAGACGTGAAAGAGGTGTTGGAGCATCATCCCGATGCCACCATCATCGGTCAGCCCGAGGTGTGCGCTTATTTCGGCCACGATAAAATCATCGATATCAACTACGGCGGCTCTGCCAAGATCGATGATTTGAAAATTTCAATGGTTCCGGCGCTTCACACCAGTTCTTTCCCCGACGGTTCCTACGGCGGTCAACCGGCAGGTTATGTTTTCCGTATGGACGGGAAAAACCTGTACTTGGCAGGCGACACCGGCGTGACGGCGGAGATGAGCCTGTTGCCGAAAATGTTCGGCGAGATAACAAAGGCTATTCTTCCCGTAGGCACGCATTACACCATGTGCCCGCGCAAGGCGGCATTCGCGGCGTCTGAACTTTTGAATACGAAGCAGGTAATCGGTTGCCACTTCGATACCTTCCCGCCGATCACTATCGACCATGAAGATGCGAAGAAGCACTTCGACGAAAAGGGAATCGAATTGATTTTGCCGAAATTGGGAGAACGGTTTGAGATATAAAAAAATAAGAGATTGGAAAGTGTTTGCTTTTCAATCTCTTACTTTTAGAACAAAAAAAAGTGGCAAGCTACCTACATCACACCGCTACAACCGTTTACCTTTGCTGCGTTCCCACCCTGGAGGATTCACAGGAGCTGGTTGTGTAGGACTTGCCGGTGCAAATATACAAAAATTCTTAACTTTTGAAAACTAAAGAAAATTCCTTCTTTGAAAGTCCCGTCAATGTGGGATTAGTGCTCTTTGCGGCAACCATGATCTTGTTCTTCGTGGCTTACTATTTCTTTGCAGATGTTGATTATTATCTGACCACCGTAAAAATGAACGCTTTTGTCATGCCGTTTCTGTATGCCGGTGGTGCCATGCTGTCGGTGTTTGCGTATCGTAAAAAACACTTGATCAGTTTCCCCGAGGTGTTTCGCAGGGCTTTCGTCCCTATGTTTATCGGCGGGCTTTTATCGCTCATCAGTATTTATATCTTCTTCAACCACGTTGATACAGACGCCCGAGACATGCTCAGCAGACAAGGAATCCAAACCTATGTGGAAAGTGCCCGGACTGAGTACGAAGGCGCCAAGAAACTGAACCGCGAAGGAGGAAAAACAGGCAGCGAGGAGGATCGCGAATTGGACGAACGCTACAAAGCCATCACCGAAGGAATGGCCACCGACGAGGTCCAAAATTTCAATTATTTCTCGCCGCGTTACGTCATGGGCTTTTTCGCGCTGCTCTGTCTGTTTTACCTAACTTTGTCGCTGGTTTTTGCAGCCTTTTTCAAAACCAAAAAACGTTTCGAATAATACATATATGAAGAGAGATATTTCCGTCGTTATCCCGCTTTTGAATGAAGAGCAATCTCTGGAAGAGCTTTATGCCCGGATAGATAAAGTATGCACAAATGCACGGATCAGCTACGAGATCTGGTTTATAGACGATGGCAGTACCGATAATTCTTGGGGAATCATTCAGTTGCTTTCTGCACAAAACCCCGATGTGCGCGGGATAAAATTCTCTCGCAATTACGGTAAGTCACAGGCGCTGCACGCGGCCTTCGGGCGGGTGAAAGGGGACGTTATCATAACCATGGATGCAGATTTGCAGGACTTTCCCGAAGAAATCCCCGAGTTGTACCGTATGGTTAAAGATGAAAATTACCACATCGTCAGCGGTTGGAAGAAGAAGCGGTACGACAATGTGATGACAAAAAATCTGCCGTCAAAACTGTTTAATGCAGCTGCCCGAAAAGTGTCGGGTGTCTACCTTCACGATTTCAACTGCGGCTTGAAAGCCTACGACAGATCTGTGGTAAAAAACATCGATGTTTATGGTGACATGCACCGGTACATCCCCGTATTGGCGGCAAATGCAGGATTCCGTAAGATCACCGAGAAACAAGTGCAACACCAAGCACGGCCGTACGGCAGTTCCAAATTTGGCACCGAGCGTTTTATCCGCGGCTTTTTGGATTTGGTCACTTTGTGGTTTGTCAGCCGTTTTGGCGGCAGGCCCATGCATTTCTTCGGTGCGGGCGGTACGCTGATGTTTTTGATCGGTTTTTTGTCTGCGCTGTGGCTCGGCGTCTCAAAGTTGATCGATGTGGCACGCGGCAACTACGGTCATTTGATTGCCGATAATCCTTGGTTTTACATCGCACTGACCATGATGATAATGGGCACGCTGCTTTTCATCGGGGGGTTCTTGGGCGAGATGATCATACGTACCAAGCGCGAACACAAGAACTACAACATAGAAGAAGTGATTTAAACTTGCATTGCTTAACTTTGTTAGACATCAACTCATTATGGAAGCAAAAGACAAAAAGATAAAAAAGACAAAAGCCAAGAAAGAAGAATCCAAAAAGATTTCAAAAACCTGGCAGGCTGTTTTGAAGAATAAAGGAATGGTAGAAATACTCGATATGAGAGCCGTTCTAAAATAGATCGGAAGTGCGTTGTCTGATTGACACGAATATTCTTATTTTCCTAATGTCTGACAGTAGGGTAGAACTGTCATTGGATGTAGCAGAGATACTGTCAGATTACTATAATCTGTTATATGTGAGTTCATTATCAATTATCGAAATTGTTTTTCTGCTCAACAACAATAAAATACGGACAAAATATCGGGACGCTGAAGGATTGATCGCCGCTATTGATAAGGACTACTATGTTCAAACGTTTCAAACCAAACCGGAGCATATCGACGTGTACGCGCGCCTTCAACCGGTCGACGGACACAAAGACCAGATCGACCATTTTATCATAGCCCAATCCATCTGTGAAAAGATGCCCTTGATCAGTTCAGACCGGAAGTTCTTCGGCTACCGAGAGCAAGGGCTTGATTTTATTTATAACAGAAGATAAGCTTCTCGCTTTTATGAAAAACATATACTATTTATTCCTGTTTGTAATCTTAGCCTCCTGCGGCGACATTTCTCCGAAAGGCGAGATTACGGTAAAAGATGTTAATGTTGAGGGTTTTTCCAAAATAAAACTCGACGGCAATTTCAAAGTCTTTGTGGTACGCAGCGACAGCAATTTTGTGTCGGTAGAGACCTACCCGAATATCTTCGATAATTTAAAAATAAACGTTAAAAACCGGCAGCTCAGCATTTCTGAAAAACGCCCCGCGCCCGATGTCGACTTTTACAATATCACCGTTTATTCGCAAAAAGACATCAGCGATGCGCAACTTTCAAAGAAGGCCGAACTCAATTTTTCGAGTGAAATGAAGACCGATGATTTTAAGCTTCAACTTACTCATCAAGCAAAGTTCATCGGCAGTGTGCAGTCCACCCGAGCAGAAGTGAAAATGACCAACAGCAGCCGCGCCAATGTCTTGGGCAGTACAGGAACGGTAAAGCTGACAACGGCCGATTCCGCATCCGTCGTGGCGCCATACTGGTTTGTTGGCGACCTGAACGTCAATCAGAAAAACAACTCATACGCTGAACTAAGCGTCAGCAATAAAATCGACGGACTGGTAACCGATGAGGCAAAACTCGTCTATTACGGAATGCCGCAGAAGAAAGTAAAACTGGAGAAACAGGCGAAAATAACCCAGAAAACAAATCCTTGATATGAATATGTTAGAGAAAGCCAAGCTTTGGCTGAGTGATAGCTTTGACGAGGAAACGCGCAAAGCGGTGGAAATGCTTATAAAATCTGAGTCGCCTGACTTGGACGATTCTTTTTACAAAAGCCTGGAGTTTGGCACCGGCGGCATGCGCGGCATCATGGGCGTAGGCACCAACCGACTGAATAAATATACGCTGGGTCAGGCTACGCAGGGCTTGGCAAATTATCTGTTGGAGCAATTTCCGAACGAAGAAATAAAGGTGGCCATCGCCTATGATGTGCGAAACAATTCCAAAGAATTCGGTAAAATGGTTGCCGATGTTTTGACGGCAAACGGCATCCGCGTTTTATTGTTTAAAGACCACCGTCCCACGCCCGAGCTTTCTTTTACCGTTCGCGACAAACAATGCAACGCGGGCATTGTGTTGACGGCTTCGCACAACCCGCCCGAATACAACGGTTACAAAGTATATTGGGACGACGGTGCGCAGATTGTTCCGCCGCACGACAAGGCAATTATTGAAGAAGTGTTGGCCACCGACTACAAAGACATCAAATTTGACGGGAACGATGATCTGATTGAATGGATCGGGGAAGAGCAGGATGAGGTTTATATCGATGCCTGTATTCAAAATTCTTTGTATCAGGACGTTGGTCGTGATAATCTGAACATCGTTTTTACTTCCATCCACGGAACCACTTACACCACCATCCCGAAAGCTTTGAAAAAGGCAGGATTTAAAAAAGTGGATCTGGTGACAGAACAGATGATTCCGAGCGGAAATTTCCCGACGGTAAAATCGCCCAACCCAGAAGAACCCGAAGCTTTGGAGATGGCGCTGGACTTGGCGAAGATTGTCAATGCAGATATTGTGATAGGGACCGACCCCGATGGCGACCGTTTGGGCATTGCCGTACGCAACCCCAACGGCGAAATGCAACTGCTGAACGGCAACCAGACCAACACCATCCTGACGCATTACATCCTGACGCAGTGGAAAAAGCTCGGCAAGATTACGGGCAAAGAGTTCATCGGTTCCACCATCGTGACTTCCGATATTTTCTTTGACTTGGCCGAGAATTTCAGCGTCGATTGCAAAGCCGGGTTGACGGGCTTCAAATGGATCGGTAAAATGATCCGCGACTTTGAAGGAAAAGAAAAATTCATCTGCGGCGGCGAGGAGAGCTTCGGTTTTATGACGGGTGATTTTGTTCGTGACAAAGATTCCTGTGGCTCCATCCTGTTGGCCTGCGAAATTGCGGCTTGGTGCAAGGCAAACGGCAGAACCGTGTACGACTACCTCATCGAAGTTTACACCGAGACAGGTTTGTATTTTGAAGATCTGATTTCGATCACCAAAAAAGGAATGGACGGCGCGGAGCAAATCAACCGGATGATGGTGGAGTTCCGCAACAACCCGCCGAAAGAGTTGGCCGGTTCGGCAGTGGTGGAAGTGCGCGATTATGATGAACAGACCAGTTGGGATATCATCAAGAACCTGAAAAATGTAATGGACGACATTCCGAAGTCCAATGTACTGATTTACTATACCGAAGATGGCAGCAAAGTCTGCATTCGCCCGAGCGGTACCGAGCCGAAAATCAAATTTTACTTCAGCGTCAATACCGAGCTGAACAATGCCGGAGAGTTTGCGGAAAAAATGTCGGTCTTGCAGGAAAAGATTGGTCAAATAAAAAGCGATCTGAAACTTATTTAATATCATGAAAGTTTCAAGACTTGCCGAAAATATGATCGGCTCGGAGATTATAAAAATCGGAAATGAGGTCAACGACATGAAGGCGCGCGGTGCACAAATCGCCAACCTGACCATCGGCGATTTGGATTCAAATCTATATCCGATCCCGGCCGAATTGAAAGAAAACATCAAAAAAGCCTACGACGCCAATCTAACCAACTATCCGCCCGCCAACGGTCTCGGGAGTTTAAGGAAAAGCATTTCCGACGATTTGATGCAGCGTTATAATCTGGATTATTCCGCCGATGATATCCTCGTGGCAGGCGGTTCGCGCCCACTGATTTACGCGGTGTTCCGCTGCATCGTCGATCCCGGAGACAAAGTGGTTTATCCGATTCCTTCGTGGAACAATAATCATTATACCTACCTCTCGGCAGGCCAAGCGGTAGAAATTGAGACCACGCTTGAAAACAATTTCTTGCCCACCGCTGCCGATTTGCAAGGCAAACTGGACGGCGCTGTGCTATTGGCGCTGTGCTCGCCGCTGAACCCTACGGGCACCATGTTCACCAAAGAACAATTGTCGGATATTTGCCGTTTGGTCATCGAAGAAAATAAAAAGCGAGGGTCGAACGAGAAGCCGCTGTATCTGATGTACGATCAGATTTATGCACTGCTGACTTTCGAGGATCAGCATTTTAATCCCGTCAGTCTTTTCCCTGAGATGAAGGATTATGTGGTGTACATTGACGGCACATCAAAGGCTTTTGCAGCCACCGGCGTTCGTGTGGGTTGGAGTTTCGGACCGTCGGAGTTGATGGCTAAAATGAAGGCACTTTTGGGACACATCGGTGCTTGGGCACCCAAACCGGAACAGCAGGCTGTAGCTGAATACCTGCCGCAAACCGGGGAGGTGGACGCTTTCGTAAACGATTTTAAAATCAAGCTCCACCACAGTTTGGAATTGATGCACAAAGGCATCCAACAAATGAAAGCAGACGGTCTGCCGGTGGACAGCATCAGACCGATGGGCGCGATGTATCTGACAGTCAAAATGGATTTCATCGGCCGTATAATGGACAATGGCGAACAAGTAGAAGCCACGGCAGATCTGGTTTTCTATCTGATCCGCGCAGCCGGTGTCGCCGTGGTTCCGTTCTCCGCGTTTGGCAATTCGCGCACCATGCCTTGGTTCCGTGTGTCTGCCGGCGGCATCGGCGTTGAAGAAATAGACACCATGCTTCCGCGTTTAAAAGCAGCTTTACTCGCGCTGAAATGAGAATTGTTGCCGTTATTCCCGCCCGCTATGAGGCCAGCCGTTTCCCCGGAAAATTGATGCAGCAGTTGGGGCGCAAAACCGTTATATCAACCACTTACAACAATGTGGTGGAGACCGGCCTTTTCGATGCCGTATTCGTCGCGACCGATTCTCAACTGATCTTCCACGAGATCACCTCGCGCGGTGGAAATGCCGTGATGACGGGCGAGCACGAGACAGGCAGTGACCGCATTGCCGAAGCGGTGGAGGGAATTGATTGCGACCTCGTGGTCAATGTGCAAGGCGATGAACCGTTCTTGAAAAAGGAACCTTTATCGCAGTTGATCGCAGCTTTTGACGACGATGATGAGCAGCAGATTTCGCTCGCTTCACTCAAGATTAAAATCTCGGATGAGGAGGAAATTGCCAATCCCAATACCGTAAAAGTCATCACAGACAAAGACGGTTTTGCACTGTATTTCAGCCGCTCCGTTATTCCGTATCCGCGCGAAACTTCTGCCGGTACAGAATATTTCAGGCATATCGGCGTTTATGCATTCAGAAAAAACGCTCTTTTGTCTTTTGCGCGCTTAGCGCAGCGACCGTTGGAAATTTCAGAAAAAATCGAATGCTTGCGGTACTTGGAATACGGCATGAAAATCAAAATGGTGGAAACCGATTTTGTGGGCGTCGGCATTGACGTTCCCGCCGATTTGGAAAAGGCAAGAGAGATATTAACCAAAAACAATTCATGAGAAAGACGATAGCAGTTCTGGGACTTATTGTTTCGTGCAATATATATGCTCAGACGGCCGACCAAATCATCAAAAAAAATATAGAAAATTCAGGTGGGTTGACCCAGTGGAAATTGTTGAATTCCATTCTCCTGCAAGGAAAAGTGGTCTTGGGCGTGGACGAGGAATATCCGATAAAAATCTATCAGCAGCGCCCCAATCTGACCAAAACGGTGATTGCGGTAAAAGGAAAGGAGAGCGTTATAGAAGGCTACGACGGCAAGAAAGGTTACGCCATGAATTACGCGGCCAACAAGCTCCAAGAATATGCGAGCTATGTGCCCGAAAGCTTCGATACAGATTTTATCGACTACGAGGCCAAAGGTTTCGTAGCCAATTATTTGGGTAAGGAAAAACTCGGCGATGCGGAAGTATTCAAAGTCGAACTTGTTAAAAATGTAAATCGGAAGATGTATTACTTCGATGTGGCAAACTATATGCTGCTGAAAGAGTCGAGTCCGGAAGAAACCACCACATATTCAGATTTCCGCAAGGTGGGCAATCTGACGATGCCGTTCAAGCTCATCACATCTACACCGAAGAAAGAAGGTGACTATGTTTTGCTGCTGAACCGCATTGAAGTGAACAAAGCGTTTCCGGCAAACACTTTTAAATTCAAATGATGAAAACAATTCTTCTCGGTGCTTCGCTGCTCGCGTTCTCGGTGGCTTGCAACGGTCAACAACAGAACAAAAAAGTCAATACGGTCAAACAGCAAACTATGAAAGCCGGCAATATTTATTCTTATAAGGTTCCGTCGCTCGCCGGCGGCGATATTGATTTTTCCGATTTCCGCGGGAAGAAGATATTAGTAGTCAATACCGCTTCTGAATGCGGTTATACGCCGCAGTATGAGGACTTGCAGAAGCTTTATGAACAGTATAAGGACCGCTTGGTAATCGTTGGCTTTCCTGCAAATAATTTTGGCGGTCAAGAACCCGGAAGCAATGAGGAAATCAAAACCTTTTGTGAGGCGAATTATGGTGTCAGCTTTCCGATGGCGGCAAAAGTTTCCGTCAAAGGCGATGACGAAGCGCCCATCTTTAAATACCTGACCCGGCAAGAACTAAACGGCGTAAAGGATACCGACATCAAATGGAACTTCACCAAGTTTCTGCTCGACGAAAACGGCCGTTTAATAGATTCCTTCCCGAGTAAGGTAAAACCGACGGATGGGGAGATTGTGAAGTATCTGAAGTAAGCGTTCGGGCTTATCGTTAATTTCTAACCACAAAGGTCACAAAGTCGGCACAAGGCGTACAACAATATTGTCATTGCGGTCCGCGCAGCGGAGAAGCAATCTCAAAGAAATAAAATTACGCTGAACCATTCGAGGGAAGGAGCGTTCTTTGTCATCCTGAAAGGATCTAAACTGTTTTAGGAAGCGATAACGGCTAATTTGCGTGCGACAAAACAAAACTCAGTTGCTACCGTGTCACGCTAAGCCCGGCACCAAAAAACTCCTGTGTCAACCGCTTATCTTCATCCAACCGCACGATAAGTTTTTCAACACTTTCGAACTTTATCTCGTCGTGCAGCCGTTCCAACACTTCTACCTGCATGGTTTGTCCGTAAAGGTCGCCGTCGAAATCCAGCAGATGAACTTCGGTTTGCAAACTGTCGCCGCCCACCGTCGGGTTGGTCATTACGCTCATCATCGCCTTATGAGAAATGCCGTTTACCGTGGCTTTGGCTATATAAGCGCCTTTTCTCGGCAATAGTTTCAGCTCGTCAATCTCAAGGTTGGCAGTAGGGTAGCCGATTGTTCGACCAATCTTTTTGCCATGAATCACCTTGCCCGAAAGTTTATACGCGTAGCCGAGCATCGCATTGGCTTTGCCGATGTTGCCTTGTTGCAGCGCCGTTCGGATTTTTGTGGAACTTATCACCTCGTCACCGTAATAGACAGCCTCCGTTTTTTCCGGTTCGTATCCGTATTCGGCCGATAACCTTTGCAACAGTTGGAAATCTCCGCTTCGGTTTTTTCCGAACTTGTGGTCGTACCCGATGACAATATGCTTCATCCGCAACCGACTGCATAATAGCTGTTTAACAAAATCTTCGCCCGAGATATTTCTGAACTCTTCATCAAACCTTTGGAGAAAAACATTTTGCAAACCGGCGGCTTCCAACAGATCCAGTTTTTCCTCAAGCGTGTTTAGCAGTGACAGTTTTTCTTCAGGAAAAAACACGCTGCGCGGATGAGGCCAAAAGGTAATCAGGGCGCTCTCTAATCCTTCTTCGCCCGCTTTGTGGTTGAGCCTGCGGATGATCTCGCGGTGCCCCAAGTGCACGCCATCGAACATACCGATCGACAATGCAAGCGGTTTATTCGGATAATAATCGGCAAGTTTTTCAATGATTTTCAAAGACAGCGGTTTACCGGCTGCAAAGATGATAAAAATCTTTTTTTTGCCCAACGCGGATATGCCAAGAATCATTATCTTTGCACCACAAGAAAAAAAATAAAAATGGCAGACCACAATCAAGGAAAAATTGCACAGATTATCGGCCCGGTAATCGACGTAGTATTTCAGGGAGCAGCGGAGTTACCAAAGATTTACGACGCTCTGGAGGTTACTAAAGATAACGGCGAGAAAGTTGTGCTGGAAGTTGAACAGCACATCGGTGAAGACATGGTAAGATGTATCGCCATGGACGCCACCGACGGCTTGCAACGCGGCCACGCCGTAACTGCGCAGGGCAGACAAATCACCATGCCGATTGGTGAAGAGGTGAACGGTCGCCTTTTCAACGTTGTGGGCGATGCTATCGACGGTATGCCGAACCTGTCCAAAGACGGCGGCCTGCCGATCCACAGAGAAGCACCAAAATTCGACCAACTTTCTACTTCTGCTGAAGTACTTTATACCGGTATCAAAGTAATCGACCTTATCGAGCCTTATGCCAAAGGAGGTAAGATTGGTTTGTTCGGTGGTGCGGGTGTAGGTAAAACCGTACTGATTCAGGAGTTGATTAACAATATTGCGAAAGGCCACGGTGGTCTTTCGGTTTTTGCCGGTGTAGGTGAAAGAACCCGTGAGGGTAACGACCTTTTGAGAGAGATGCTGGAATCCGGCATTATCAAATACGGTGATGACTTCATGCATTCTATGGAAAACGGCGGATGGGATCTGTCCAAAGTTGACATGGAGGCGATGAAAGATTCAAAAGCTGCATTTGTGTTCGGTCAGATGAACGAGCCGCCGGGCGCAAGAGCGCGTGTGGCGCTGTCCGGTCTTACATTGGCGGAATACTACCGTGACGGTGGCGAAAGCGGCCAAGGTAGAGACGTACTTTTCTTCGTAGACAACATTTTCCGTTTTACACAGGCAGGTTCAGAGGTGTCAGCACTTCTGGGTCGTATGCCATCAGCGGTAGGTTACCAGCCGACGCTGGCCTCTGAGATGGGTGCGATGCAGGAGCGTATTACTTCTACCAAGAACGGTTCCATTACATCTGTACAGGCGGTTTACGTACCTGCGGATGACTTGACCGACCCGGCTCCGGCTACTACCTTTGCTCACCTTGATGCAACTACGGTACTGGACAGAAAAATTGCTTCACTCGGTATTTATCCGGCAGTGGATCCATTGGCTTCTACTTCCAGAATTCTGGCACCGGAAGTTATCGGTGAGGAGCATTACAACACTGCACAGCGTGTGAAAGAGATTCTTCAGCGTTACAAAGCGCTTCAGGATATCATCGCGATTCTGGGTATGGAAGAACTTTCCGAAGAAGATAAACTGGTGGTTTACCGTGCAAGAAAAGTTCAGCGTTTCCTTTCTCAGCCGTTCCACGTGGCAGAGCAGTTTACGGGCCAGCCAGGTGTACTGGTTGACATCAAGGATACCATCAAAGGATTTAACATGATCATCGATGGTGAACTGGATCATCTGCCGGAAGCGGCTTTCAACCTGAAAGGTACCATAGAAGAAGCTATCGAGCACGGCGAGAAAATGCTGGCTGAGAACGCTTAATAAAAGACTTTAGACTACAGATGTTAGATCTCAGTATCCGGCATCTGATGTCTATAATCTGACATCTGATCAAAATGAACATCAAGATATTAACACCGGAATTTGTAGTCTTCGAGGGCGATGTACAATCTGTATTGGTTCCGGGCACTAACGGTGAGTTTCACGTAATGCGAAATCACGCAGCCATCGTTTCTGCGTTGACCAATGGCAAGGTGAAACTTTATACCGAGCAACTGCCCGAAGCTTCGGCAAAATACTTCACGCGCGAGGACGAGAAAGAGAGCATCTTCTCGTATAAAATCAACAGCGGTGTGTTGGAATTCAACAATGAAAAAGGAATTATTCTCTGCGAATGATTATCCGTTAGATATTTAAAAAGTCCTGAAGAGCAATCTTCAGGACTTTTTATTTTATCGCAATGCAAAACGGTTCAACGAGATATGGGCTGTTTCTCGTAAAGAGTTAATGAGGAGTTGCCGTCTTGTTTAACCTGAATATTGTCATTTGGGATGTCTATGAATAATTCGCTGCCGACATCGGCACATTTTTCGTCTCGGCAGTTCGCCGTGTAAAATACGCCCTGTCTGAGTTGGATCAGTGGCATGTCTGCTTTAAAATTGTTTGTAAACTTGTTGTACAGTGTGCCGCCCAACAACTGTTGAAGCCGTTTTCTTAATGGCTCTGTTTTCAAGAAAGCATCGTCAGGATAGCGGTTTTCATAACGACAGATTTCGGCCAAGGGCAAGTCAGGATCGGAGACGGGTTTGGTTTCCTCGTGATAATAAATGCGCGGCAAAGCGTTGTTCTGTTTTCCGATGTTGGCAAGCGGCGTGGCAGAACCTTTTTCAAAACTCAACTGTAGTTTCTCTGCATTGAAACTGAGGTAGACGGTATCTGTGGCAGCGTTATATTGTACGGGTACCATAAGAGCGTAACCGTTGAAACTTCCGGCTGTATTCCATCGGTAGAAAAGTTCGGTATTGTTAGGGTCGGAATAAAAAAAGATTCGATATTGGTCTTGAGACATACGGTCTACCACGATATTGTGGACAATATCGATAGAATTCACACCGGAAAACCGTCCGGTAATCACTTGGTCGTTTATGCCATGAACGGGAGCCTTCGGGTTGACGCTCTGTTCTCCGGGATTGCTCTTGCAAGAAAAGATGATTGCCGCGGTCGCTAAAGGAATGGCTATAACGGATGCTTTCATGTGTTTAAAAATAATAAAAAGCTCCGAAAACAAAAAACCGGAGGCAGGCTCCGGTCTTAACTTATTGTTGAAAAATTACAAAGGCTTGAATTCGAGATTCATTTCCCGCTCTTTTTCTTTGTAGTAACCGTTTTTCAGTTTGTCATAAATCGCTTCAAAGGCGGCGAGGGTTTCGTCGATCTCGGCATCGCCGTGGGAGGCGGTCGGGATCAACCTCAGCAGGATCATTCCCTTCGGGATCACCGGATAAACGACTACAGACGTGAAGACACCGTAGTTCTCACGAAGGTCTTTTGCCAATAGCGTAGCCTCTACGGGTGTGCCTTCTATAAAGACAGGCGTCACGCAAGTGTTGGTATCGCCCAAGTTGAAACCGCGTTCTTTAAGACCGTTTTGGAGTTTGCGTACGTTGTGCCACAGTTTGTCCTTTATCTCCGGGCGCGAGCGCAGCAACTCCAAACGCTTGAGTCCGCCGATAACCATCGGCATTGTCAACGATTTTGCAAAGATCTGAGAACGCATATTGTATTTCAGGTAACGGATGATCTCTTTGTCGCCCGAGACGAAAGCTCCGAAACCTGCCATGGATTTGGCGAAAGTGGAGAAGTAAACGTCTATTTTATCCTGAACGCCTTGCTCCTCGCCGGCGCCGGCGCCGGTTTTACCCAAAGTTCCGAAACCGTGGGCATCGTCTACCAGAAGTCGGAAGTTGTAATGATCTTTCAATGCCGCTATTTCCTTCAGTTTTCCTTGTTGACCGCGCATGCCGAAGACACCTTCTGTGATCACAAGGATGCCTCCGCCTGTCTCCGCTGCCACTTTTTCGGCGCGTTGCAGATTCTTTTCAAGGCTTTCCACGTCATTGTGACGATAAGTGAAGCGTTTGCCCATGTGCAGACGTACACCGTCTACAATACACGCATGCGAGTCCACATCATAAACAATCACGTCATTCTTGCTGACCAGCGCATCGATAATGGACACCATTCCTTGGTACCCGAAGTTCAGCAGATACGCGGCTTCTTTCCCGGTAAACTCTGCCAGTTCTTTTTCCAGTTGCTGGTGGTATTCTGTCTCGCCCGACATGGCTCTGGCGCCCATGGGGTAGAACATTCCGTATTCTGCCGCTGCTTTGGCGTCGGTCTCTATCACCTCGGGATGGTTGCAAAGACCCAAATAGTCGTTCGCGCTCCAAAAGATGACTTCTTTGCCTTGGAACTTCATTCTGGGGCCAATGCGCCCTTCAAGTTTCGGGAATACAAAATAACCCTCACCGTAGTCGGCAAATTGCCCCAAGGGTCCGGGGTTCTGCCGAATTCTTTCAAATATATCCATTTCTAAATGCTAATAAGCGACCGGCGCGGTACAGAATACGGCGCCGGCGATTTTTTATTTAATGATTTCGGTTTTAAAAACCTCTTCGTAATTGTGGACACAGTTCCGGCTGAAACCTTGATCTGCCATCCAGCCGTCGTTGTAGACTTTCGTAATATAACGCGAGCCGTGATCAGGGAAGATCAACACCACCACGTCATCGGGTTTGAAACTGTTTACCTCTGCGTATTGCTTTAATGCTTGTACTACGGCACCTGTGGTATAGCCGCCCATGATGGCTTCTTTAAGGGCTACTTCGCGCGTGGTGTATGCGGAGTTTTCGTCGTTTACACGAACAAATTCGTCCACCAAACCGAACAGCAACGCGCCCGGAATTAGATTTTTTCCAAGACCTTCGATTTGGTACGAGTGGATCTCGGACGGATCTATTTCTCCTGTCTCGTGGTAGGTCTTCAGGATGGAACCGTCAGCATCGACACCGATTACTTTGATGCCCGGGTTCTGTTCTTTCAAGAACTTGGCCGAACCCGACAGCGTTCCGCCGGTTCCGCAACATGCGAAAATGTGGGTTATCTTACCCTCTGTCTGTTCCCAAATTTCGGGCCCCGTTGTGGTGTAATGTGCATCGATATTCAGCTCGTTAAAATACTGATTGATGTAGATGGAGTTGGGCGTCTCGGCAGCCACACGTTTGGCCACCTCGTAGTAAGATCTGGGGTCATCTGCCGGAACGCTTGCCGGACAAACGTAAACCGTGGCACCCAGAGCTTTCAGGTAGGCAATTTTTTCGGGCTTCGTCTTGTCGCTTACAGCCAAGATGCAGTTATAACCTTTGATAATGCTGACCATTGCAACTGAAAAACCGGTATTGCCCGAAGTCGTTTCCACAATTGTCGATCCGGGCTTGAGCAAGCCTTTTCGCTCTGCTGCCTCAATGATGTGCAGAGCTATCCTGTCCTTGGTGGAGTGACCGGGATTGTAGGATTCGAGTTTTGCGTACACCGTTGCCGGTATGTCCTCTGTCACCCGATTGAGCTTCACCATGGGTGTATTGCCAATCAGGTCGAGAACATTATCATAAACCTTCGTCATTATTTTTCAATTTGTTCCGAAAAACTTTGTGCAAAAATAAAAAATTATTACTTAGCAGGCTTGCAATAATTGTGTTTAGCGCGGGAATTAATCCGGCTCTGACAAAAATCAGGCCGGTTGATTAACGGTTTTTTAGTGCCGTTTCGGGCTTTGCGCGAAGTGTTTGATATTTGAAATCATGGCGCCGGCGCGCTGCAACTTTATTGGCAGATGCCTGCAAAAACAGTAATTTCGCAGGAATCAAGAAAAAGCAGAGCAAATGAGAAACCGGACCTTCGGGAAATGGAACAATGTGTTGGGTTGGGCAATCTTTGTCGTGGCAGCATGGACCTATCTTTCTACCATAGAACCCAACTTCAGTTTTTGGGACTGCGCCGAGTATATTTCCTCTGCGGTAAAGTTGCAAGTGACTCACGCGCCGGGTGCTGCGCTCTTTCAGCTCGTAGGCGCTGTGGTGGGGATGCTTGCTTTTGGGCAGGGACATTATTATTCACTGGTCATCAATGGCATGTCCGCTGTTTTCAGCGCGCTAACGGTGCTTTTCCTGTTTTGGACCATCACGCACTTGCTGCGCCGCATGATTGCCGAAACCCCCGAAGCCACTGAGGCCAAAAAATACATACTGTTGTTTGCAGGAGCGGTCGGTGCTTTATGCTTTGCGTTTTCAGATACGTTCTGGTTCTCGGCAGTAGAGGGCGAGGTGTATGCGATGGCCTCACTGTTTATCGCTTTGTTGCTGTGGCTCATCTGCAAATGGGAAGAACAACACGACACGCCGGGGAATCAACGTTGGATCATCTTGATTTTCTTCGTTACCGGTTTGTCGGTGGGCGTACACATGATGGCTATGCTCACCATACCTGCGGTATGCCTGATTTATTATGCTCGCCGCTATGAGTTCACGTGGAAGAGTTTTGCCATCGCCAATTTGGTAACGCTGCTGATCTTGGCCGTTGTTTTCAAAGGGATTTTCCCGCTCATCATGACTATTTTCGGCAAGAGCGAGATTTTGTTTGTCAACGGCTTTGGCCTGCCTTTCCATTCGGGGACCATCTTTGCTTTCATTCTTTTGATTTTGGCGGCATATTTCATTTTGAAGTTTACCTCCCGAAGCGGAAGCGCTTTGTACAATACCATTGCTCTAAGTGCGGTCTACATGATTATCGGTTTTGGTTGTTGGATGATGATTCCCATCCGCGCCACGGCCAATCCGCCGATGAACCTGAACGACCCGGACAACGCCATCGGCATGCTCGACTATTACAACCGCGAGCAGTACGGTGACTGGCCTACCACTTATGGTCAGAATTATACTGCGCATTTGGATGCGGACGGCATCGAGCGCAATGCCGACGGCAGCTACAAAACGGTGGTCAAAGGTGAAATCTACGAGAAGAACGAAACGACGGGCAGATACGACGAAGTAGGCAAACGCGAGAACTACGTCTACAACCCGCGCCATGTGAGCTTCCTGCCGCGTATGTTCAACAGCGACCGAGACGTGATGGGCAACTACATAAAAATGTACGGCGCGCCCGATTTCAGCTTCAACTATTCGAACCCCGACGTGGCGGACAACCCGGAAGCACAGCGCGTTTTTGAAGATCTCAGAAGCAAATTTGATGACGGCAGCATTTCAGTAGACGATTATCTGCAAGTAAAACCTTATAACCTGATCAATGTTCAGCGGCCGTCTTTGGCGCAGAATTTAGATTACTTCTTCAGTTTCCAAAACGGCTATTACTTCGTCAGATACTTGATGTGGAACTTCGTCGGCCGCCAAAACGACTTGGAGGGCCACATGGAAAACAACCGCGGTAACTGGATCAGCGGTATACCGTTTGTGGACAATATGATGTGGGGCGACCAAAGCAAACTACCTGCAAAGTACAGAAACGAGTCTACGGTTGCTTTCTATTTCCTGCCGTTGTTGCTGGGCCTTGCCGGTTTCTTCTATCAGCTGAATTATGACTTCAAGCGTTTCTATGCAATCTTGTCGTTGTTCATTATAACCAGTGTCGGCATTATTTTCTACACGGGCGTGAAGCCGTTTGAACCACGAGAGCGCGACTACGCCATGGTAGGATCGTTCTACGCATTTGCTATTTGGATCGGGCTCGGTGCGGCCGCCGTTCTGTATCTGGTTCAACAGAAACTTAAAAATCAAAAAGCCATCGTCGCACTCGGCGTTGTTCTGTTGGGCGTACCGTTCATGATGGGCTTCCAAAATTACAATCCGCACGACCGCAGCGGAAGATATACAGCTTACGATTTTGCCTATTCAGCGCTGAAGTCTCTGCCAAAGAACGATATCCTTTTCGTTTACGGCGATAACGATACCTACCCGGTCTGGGGAATTCAAGAGACCGAGAATTTCAGGGACGATGTGAAAGTGGTCAACTTTACGTTGATGGCTACCCCGTGGAACATAGACCAGATCCGCCGCCGCACCTACAACGCTATGGGGGTTCCGTCGTCTATGACGCACGAGCACTACCGCGAAGGCGCGAACGACCAAGTATACCTGATGACGAGCGACGATTGGCAAGCACTGTTTGAAAATCTGGCAGAAGCGGGCGCGCCGCCAACGGCTTTTGCACAGTTCAGAAAATACATCACGCAGGATTTCATGACGCTGAAAGACGCCATGAACTTCCTCAAAACCCATTCGGAAGAGAAGGACGAACTGATGAAAATGCTCTTCAGACAAGACGATGTCAGCCGTTTCAATCTTCTTCCCGTGAACAAGTTGGTTTTGCCGGTCAATGTAAACAATGCGGTAAAGGCGGGAATCATCAAACCGCAAGACGCGGCCTTGGCAGAGAAACAAATCCTTATTGAATACGGCAAATCTTCATTGCTGAAAAACGACTTGGTAATGATGGATATCTTGGCCAACTTCGACTGGAACCGCCCGATCAGCTTCTCGGTCGGCGGCGTTTACGATCCGTCCAATGTTTTTTATCTGCAAGATTATCTTCAGTTCGACGGATTCACGTACCGTTTGGTGCCGATTCGCACTCCCGAGGACGAGACGAGCAATACGGGCAGGGTAGATGCCGATGATCTGTACAACATTGTCAAAAACTACCGCTGGGGCAACTTTAAAGATCTGAAAGTTCATTTCGATGAAACCGCCACGTCCAACATCATAAGCTACCGTCTGTCGGCAAGCCGTGCCGCGGAAGCGCTGATCGCCAAAGGCGAGCGAGGCAAAGCCATCGAACTGCTGGATCTGGCGATGCAAGAAATTCCGATCGAGAAATACAACGATCCGCGCACTTTGAATGAAATGGCTTACGCCTACCTGCTCGCAGGACAAGAGAAAAAGGCGCTCGACCTTGCAGATTTACTTTTGAAAAATACGCTTGAAGAGTACGATTATTATGCATCGCTCAAACCTGCGGATCAGCGGTATGCACGCAAGCAGATGGGGCAACTGCCCATGCAGTACGCTATGGTAACGGGTTCTGTGACCGCGGCTTACGATAAATTGGGTCGAAAAGACAAAGCTTACGATTATCTGCTGAAAGTGATGCAGCCGCTGGATAAACGGTACGACGCTTTCATCAAAAATCTGCAAATGATGGGCCGCGAGAAAGCGTACAATGAATCCGAAGCCGTGCAGCGAATACTGCCGTTCTATCAGTATCTGTTCGGGGTGATGAAACCTTACGATTCAACCTTTGCCGGAGAAAAAATGGAGCAGATTACACGGCAGATCATGCAGGCTACGCAATAGCATTTTCAGATTTCATAACCATGCCGCCGGAGAACCATTCTCCGGCGGCCTTGTTTTTGAAGAGAGGTGCGGAGACACCGTTTTGTCTATTTTCCTTACCTTTTGTTTCTGAATCCATGCAATTAAATTTATGATAAAGAAATTGACAGCAAGTAAAAAGCTGGTCGTCAACCCGACTGTCTTTTTCGTTTCCCTTCTATTGATAGTAAGCCTGATTGCCGCAGCGCTGATTTTCCCCGAAAGGATGGACCGATGGCTGGCTGCGGCGCAAACGGCTGTTACTTCCAATTTCGGATGGTTTTTCATTGTCGCGGTCAACGCTATTTTGATCTTTGCGCTTTATGTGGCGTTCAGCAAATTCGGGAAAATAAAGTTGGGCGGTGAAAATTCCGAACCTGAATTCAGTAACCTGAGTTGGTTCGCTATGTTGTTCAGTACGGGCATGGGCATCGGCATTATGTTCTTCAGTGTTGCCGAACCTGTGTCGCATTTTGCCACACCGCCGCGTCCTGCGGGCGATGCATTTGCCACGGCCGAGCAAGCGATGGACTTTACGGGGTTGCATTGGGGATTGCACGCATGGGGAATCTATGCCATCGTAGGGCTGGCGCTGGCGTTCTTCGGCTTTAACCGAAAGTTACCCATGACTTTCCGTTCGCTGTTTTATCCGTTTTGGGGAGAAAAGATCCATGGCAAACGCGGTGATGTCATTGACATTTTCTCGGTGCTGGCCACCGTTTTCGGTTTGGCAACTTCCTTGGGACTCGGGGTCATCCAGATATCTGCGGGCTTGGAATATCTGTACGGCTGGGAAATCAGTCCGCTGTTTCAAACCTTGATTATTCTCTTTGTGATTTCGGTAGCCACGGTTTCGGTGTTTGCAGGTTTGGATAAAGGCGTAAAAGTGCTAAGCAATGTCAATGTCTACATCGCTACCTTTTTCATGTTGATGATCTTCGTCCTCGGTCCTACTTTATTTCTTTTGAAATCTTATGTGCAGAATACGGGCTCATACTTGGCAAACTTCATCGATATCAGCACGTGGAACGACAGCTATGCGGCATCGGGATGGCAAAATGCCTGGACCATTTTTTACTGGGCTTGGTGGATCGCGTGGTCGCCGTTCGTGGGGACTTTTATTGCGCGGATCAGCAAAGGCAGAACGGTGAAGGAATTTATTCTCGGCGTATTGATTGTGCCGAGTCTGATCACCTTGCTTTGGATGAACATCTTCGGCGGCAGTGCGCTCGACTTGATTTTGAACGGTAACGACACATTGGTTGCTGCGGTGCAAGACGATCTGTCCACCTCGCTGTTTGTTTTCCTCGACAACTTCCCGCTGTCGCAGTTTCTGTCGGTTGTGGCCATTGCACTGGTTTTCTTCTTTTTTATTACTTCTTCTGATTCAGGATCACTTGTCATCGACAATATCACCTCGGGCAGCTTCGGCGAGTCACCGGTTTGGCAGCGCGTTTTTTGGTCGTTTACCCAAGGGATGATCGCCATTGTGCTCTTGTGGAGCGGCGGTCTCGATGCTTTGCAAACGGCCGTCATCATCACGGGTTTGCCGTTTGCCGTTATCCTGTTGGTGTTGTGTTACAGTCTACATCGAGGTCTGAAAGAGGAATGGAAACGAATGAGCAAGCGTAGTGTCGGGAGGAAAGAAAAGCCCTATCGCCAAGTGATTGCTGAAATCTTGAACGAAGAATAATATGGAAGAAATTAATGTTTGGGTGGGACTTGACCTCTCCGAGATGGATCAGGCATTGATCAACTATATCGATAACCTGAGCCATATCCTGGAACTGGGCACCGTTACCTATATACATAATATTAAAGTGGGGGAACTGCCGCAGGATCTATTGGCCACCGATCAACTGAACCGAGTTCGCGAGAAGGTAGCGCGCCACATCAGCAGATTGTTGGACGGCGTTGACTATGAGTTCGATGTCATGGTCCTGGCCGAGAGCTATTCAGAAATCGCTTTTTCAAAACTGAACAAACAGAAAACGGTCGACTTGCTGGTTTTAGGAAACAAACAAAAACTGGAGGGCAGCGGTGCGCTCCCGAAGAAGTTGGTTCGTCTGATGCCCGCAGCCGGCTTGCTGGTGCCCGAAACCTACGAGGCACCGCTGGAGCGCGTTATAGATGCGGTTGATTTTTCTCGCTATACACCAAAGATCATGCAGTGGGCGCAGCGCTTTGTCAACAATTCCAAAGGGCGGCAGATAAGACATTCCGTGGTTCACGTTTCCAAATTCTATTGGGGTTTTACTCCGTCGATGGCGGGCCGCGACATAGAGAAATTCGCGCGTGAGGACAGAGAGGCAAAGCGCGCACGATGGCAAAAAGAATACGGCAGTTACGCCGATATGGAAATAGTGGATGCCGGCGACCGCAGCGTATCCTCAACGCTTCTGGATTATGCTGATGAGAAAGAAGCCGACCTGATGATCTTGGGCGTAAAAGGCACATCGATGATCAAAGAACTGTTCTTGGGCAGTGTAGCCAATTACATCTTTGAACGGCCGACGGATGCTTGTTTGTTGTTTGTGAAGTAAGCCTAAGAAACTATCGAGCATTAAATACTACCCAATAATAACTAATGATGAATAAAAACATTTGGAATCTATACAAAGACTCAGAGCGAGGACAAAAAGCTATTGCTGCTTTTATATTTGATGTGGATGATTTGCTACTTGAAAAAGTCAATACAATCTTCGATCTTGTCGAGCCTAGGGGGCTGGATACAGAAAATAAAGATTATTTTTTGGAAAATTTCTTTGTTATATTTGAGAATATTCTTGCGGACAGTCTTCTTTCTGAGGAAAAAGAAACACTAGAAGATTTTTATAATCGTCTAATTGATACACTAGAATTATCAGAAGTATGTGAAGACGACGCTGGCGAATTCTATAAGCCTGAAAATTCTAAGCCCTTTGTAAAGCGCGGTGATTATAAAGCAATTGCATCTTTAGTTCCTGAACTTTCACTTTTTCTTTACATCTATTATCCAGGACAATTTTATCCAATAATTTTCCCAGAACGCTTTGATTATCTTATTTCATCTTTTGATGTGTTGGGAATCAATCTGCCGCCTATACCCGTCAGTACAAATAAAAGAGGACGTTTAATTTTTTACTTAGAACTTTGCAGGCAATTAGCAGAGTTTGCGGGGAACTATGCTCTATCGCCTGCGGAAACCTGTGCGTGTTTATACGATTTTGCAGGTATGCTTGAGAGTGCAGACACTCCACATCGCGATCTTCCTGAACCCACAAATATTTGGCTGACAGGAGGAAGCAAGGAAGATTATGACACGTTTCTGAAAACGCCGCGGAAAGACGCGACCTCGGTTTGGACATGTAATGAGAACACACGCAGGGGCGATATTATAGTGATGTACGTGAGATCGCCGCATAGCTGTATACAATCAGTCTGGAGGGCAGCCACCGATGGAGTTTTTACACCTTTTAATTATTACAACGGTAGGACGACTGTGGTTGACGGAACAGTAGTTCCAAAAATAACTCTGCAAGAATTAAGGCAGCATGAATTTTTTAGAGACTTACCGATAGTACGGAAAAATTTTCAGGGCGTTAATGGTGTTAAATTGTCTGCGGAAGCTTACTCAGAATTGCAAAAAATTTTGAGTTTGAAGGGCTTTGATATAAGCATACTGCCACAATTATATCAACCAGAACTGGCGGCAGACGTTATTGTGAAAAATGAAAATGATGTGGAAGAAAAGCTATTGATTCCACTGCTGCATAAACTAGGTTATAGTTCTGGAGATTGGACGAGGCAACTATCACAAAAAGCCGGGCGCAAAGAAAAAGCAATTCCTGATTTCGTATTTTTCCCGACCGGTGAAAGACATTTTCAAAATGCACCGCTGGTCATCGAAGCGAAGTACAATATGGATTCAAATGCTGAGAGAACAAATGCCTTTAATCAAGCGTTATCATATGCTAGAATGCTAAAATCACCAATATTTGCAATATGTGATCGGGAACGAATCATAGTATATTGCGAGAAAAATAATCAATTTGACCGCTTCAATCCTGCATTTGAAAAACATTGGCCGAGTTTGAATTCAGCAGAGACTTTCAACGAGTTAAGGCAACTGATTGGACACGACCAAATCAACGGATAATAATGCGTTGTAGAGACTGTTTAATACTCACATAATAAGACAATTACCATGATGATTCAACAATTAGACAAAATCCATCATAAAGATTCCGAGAACTTTTTCCTGATCGCAGGGCCGTGCGCCATCGAAAGCGAGGATACGGCCATGCGCATCGCCGAAGAAATTGTGCGACTTTCCGATAAATACAAGGTTCCGTACATCTTTAAAGGTTCTTTTAAAAAAGCCAACCGCTCGCGTGTTGACAGTTTTACGGGCATCGGCGATGAAAAAGCTTTGGAAATTTTGGCGAAAGTGGGAGAGAAGTTCAACATCCCGACGACTACCGATATCCATGAAAACGAGCACGCCGCTTTGGCAGCGCAATATGTGGATGTTTTGCAGATTCCGGCATTCCTTGTTCGCCAAACAGACTTACTGGTGGCCGCCGCCAAAACGGGCAAAGCGGTTACCTTGAAGAAAGGTCAATTCCTGTCACCTGAGGCGATGAAGTTTGCCGTCGGTAAAGTAACCGATTCAGGCAACGATAAAGTAGCGATTATCGAACGCGGCAATTCGTTTGGTTATACGGATTTGGTGGTGGACTTCCGCGGCATTCCGACCATGCGGCAGTACGCTCCGGTGATAATGGATGTTACCCATTCACTTCAGCAGCCCAATCAAGAATCGGGCGTCACGGGTGGGCGCCCGGAGCTGATAGAAACCATCGCCAAGGCAGCCATCGCCGTAGGTGCAGACGGTCTGTTCATAGAAACGCACCCTGATCCCGCCTGTGCAAAATCCGACGGCGCCAACATGCTGCGCTTGGATTTGTTAGATCCGTTGTTGCAGAAATTGACGCGCATCCGCGAAGCTGTAATATAAGTTCGCAACAATTAACAGCTTTCTTTTCCGATTTAGTGAGCATTTCAGCCAAAGCCGTTCCCTGCAACGGCTTTTTATTTTTATCTTGCAACGGTTAATTATTCTGATGAAGAGAATCATTCTTGTTGCGGCACTGTTGCCAAGCGTTTTATATGCACAGAAAGACAGCACCCGCGGAAAAGAAAGTGTAATAGAAGAGGTAGTGTTTCAGGTGAAGCGGAAACCCGTGGTTTCAGATGTTACGGCGACAAGCATCTCTGCAAAACAGGCGCAGGCAGTGGCGTCACTCAGCGGTGGCATAGAAGACCTGCTGAAAACCTTGCCTTACGTCAATTCCAATACCGAGCTCAGTTCTCAGCAGGTCTTCTATG
>RDDY01000350.1 GCA_003852805.1 Chryseobacterium sp. | reverse complement strand
TGTAGCCCGTTCCGCGTCCGTCTACACAAACGATGATATAGCCTTGTTGAGCCAGCATCTGGTGCCAATAATCATTGCTGTCCAACCAAGAGTTGCGCACGTTCTGAGAGCCAGGGCCGGAATACTGATACATGAACACCGGATATTTTTTGTTCGGGTTGAAGTCGAGCGGTTTAATCATGTACATGTTCAGATCTTCACCGTTGACGTGAATCGTTGAAAATTCTTTTGGTGAGATTTTGTACGATGCCAATTTGCTCTTCAGCGCATTGTTGTTTTTTATTTCGCGCAGTTCTCTGCCCGATTTGGAATCGTTCAGCGTATAGCGAAACGGTGTCTGCGTGTTAGAAAAAGTGTTTATGAAATAAGTGAAATCTGCACTGAAAGCAGCGTTGTTTATGCCGTCTTGTTTGGTCAGTCGCGTTTTGCCTTTGCCGTTCGCCAAGATAGAGTAGACGTTGCGGTTGATGTTTCCATCCTCGGTACTCTGGTAGAATATACGCTCGGTTTTCTCGTCATAACCGTAGAAGCGCGTTATTTCCCACGGACCGCGCGTTACTTGGCGTATCAGTTTTCCGTTCTTGTCGTAATGGTAAAGATGGTTCCAACCGTCTTTTTCGCTCGTCCAGAAAAAACTGTTGTCTTTGTTGAAATAGAGATCGTCGGTAATATCCACGTACGCCGCATCGGTCTCGCGGAAGATACGCTTTGACGAAAGATCCGACGCATTTACAAATACAAAGTCCAACTCGTTTTGGTGGCGATTCATCAGTTGAACGCTCAGCAGATTATTGTCGTTGGTCCACAACAGACGTGGAATGTAATAATTGTTGTACGCCGAGAGATCTACGCCGGAAAGCTTTGACGATGCCAAATCGTAAATATGCAGCGACACCTTGGAATTGTTCTCGCCGGCTTTCGGGTATTTGAAAACCTCTTGCGTAGGATAAAGCTGTTTGCCGTAAATATCCATCTGAAACTCGGGCACGTCGGTTTCGTCGAAACGGATGAATGCAATCTTGTCTCCGTTCGGGCTCCATTCAAAGGCGCGCACAAAGCCGAATTCTTCCTCGTACACCCAATCGGTAATACCGTTGATGATATGGTTCTTTCTACCGTCACGCGTAATCTGCGTTTCGGCGCCTGTGTTCAGGTCTTTTATGTAGAGATTGTTCTCGAAGGCAAAAGCCACTTTGGTTCCGTCATTGCTGAACGTGGGCTCCTGGATCAGCTTGTCCGAAACGGGAGTCAACTTGGCCGACGCAATGTCGTACACATAGAACTTACCGCGCGTAGACCGGCGGAAAATGCCTTGCAGTTCGGTAGAAAACAACACCTTCTTTTCATCCTTGCTGAATTCATAAGAACTGATACCGGAAACACCCTGTAAGTTGGCGGTGTTCAGAACGGTGCGCAGCTTGTTGCCGCTGTTGTAATCGAATACATCGATGGTAGAACTGCGGCTGTCGCGTTGGTAGTTCAGTACCGAATATTCCTTTCCGTTTTTCAGCGACCGAAGTGCGTCCAGTCCTTCCGTTCTGAAGCTTCCGTTCCAGATTTCCTCCAAGCTGATTTCTCTCTGCTGTGCCGTCAGTGTAAAGCCGCCGGCGAAGAACAGAACGAGAAATCCTAAAATCCCAATCTTTCTCAAAGTATTTAATTTTTAAGAGTTCAAGTTTACTAAAATTTTATGGATTCTTAACATTTTTATAACGGACGAGACCGCGCGGTGTAACGTAGCGATGGCCTTCAGGCAATTCTTTCCGAGAAAAGCATGGATTGTGCCGGCGATCCGCATGAAATTTCCGGCGCAATGAAGCCGGCGTTTCCTCTCATTTATTTATTTTCGCTAGATGTTTTCGTAGCAGAACTGCTGTGCATCGCTCATTTTAACAAGAACGAACAATGACCTTAGAACAAATTCAAGATTTCAAAGGCAAATATCCAAAGCAGATTTGGAGCCTTTTCTTTTCCGAAATGTGGGAGCGTTTCTGCTTCTACGGTATGCGCGGAATGCTGGTGATCTTCATGATTTCACAACTCGATTTCCACGACCGCGAGGCTAATCTGCAATACGGTGCCACGCAGGCATTTGTCTATGCATTTACGTTCATCGGCGGTTTGTTTGCAGATAAGATCTTGGGATTCCGCAAATCCCTGTTCTGGGGCGGTCTCCTCATGATTGTGGGCAGTATGATTTTGGCGGCGGATCCGCATCAATTCTTCTTCCTCGGGATTTCTTTTACGGTAATCGGTACGGGGTTTTTCAAGCCCAACATTTCCACGATGGTGGGTTACCTTTACAAGCCGAACGATACGCGTCGTGATGCCGGTTTTTCACTTTTCTACGCGGGCATCAACCTGGGCGCGCTGTTGGGCGGTTATTTGTGCGTTGCCATCGGCAAAGGCGAATTGCTGGAAAGTGTTATTCCCGCCGCTCTGCGTTGGAATGTAGCGTTCGGTTTGGCCGCGGTGGTTATGCTGATTAGTTTGATAAACTTTGCAATCACAAAGAAGAATTTGGGCCCGATCGGTTTGCAGCCCGGAGATCCGCGCGCACTCGAAGATAAAAAACCGCTGCCGCGTTGGGCAGAGTACGCCGTCTATGCGCTTACACTCGTGTTTATTCCTATCATCCAGATTATGGTGTCTGAGACGCAGTACACAGATTATTTCATGTATAGCATCGGCCCGCTGACGCTTTTGTATCTGTTCTACGAGATGACGAAAGTAACCTCTGCCGAACGGAAGAAACTGTTTGCCGCCCTGATCTTCATTCTGTTTTCCATTTTATTTTGGGGAATCTACGAACAAAGCGGTGGTTCATTGAGCATCTTTGCGGCCAAGAACCTGGACAATAACTTGCTCGGGCTGACCCTCGACCCCAACGGTGTTAACAATTCCGGCGGTGCATTTTTCATCATATTCCTGGCACCGTTGATAGGTCTGCTGTGGATTTGGCTGAGCAAGCGTAAGCTGGAACCGAACACCGTTATCAAATTCGGCCTCGGGTTCATTTTCCTCGGACTGGGTTATTATGTGCTTTTCGCGACAAGGTTCTTCGCCACGTCGGGAATCACTTCGCTTAACATTTTCACGCTTGCGCTGTTGGTCATCACCTTTGGTGAGTTGGCGTTGTCACCGATCGGCTTATCGATTATGACAAAACTGTCGACAAAGAACTTGCAGGGAATGATGATGGGCATGTGGTTTTTGGCTTCGGCTTACGGTCAGTACGTTGCGGGCATCATCGGTGCAAATATGGCGACCGCGCATGAGGACGCAAGCCGTGTTCAAACCCTAATTACGTATACCGACGGTTACAAGCAACTCGGCCTTTACGCCATAATTGCCGGTGTGGTGTTGATCGTCATCTCTCCACTCGTCAGAAAGCTGATGCAAGAGGTCAGATAATAAAAAGCGATTAATAGCGTTACAACACATTATCTATTACTATGAAAAATATACTGACCGCATTTGTCCTGTTGATTTTCGTCTCGACAAATGCGCAAGTGAAATGGATGAGCATGTCGCAGGCAATAGCACTGCAAAAGCAAAAACCGAAAAAAATCCTGATCGATTTCTACGCCGACTGGTGTGCACCGTGCAAGATCATGGATAAAGAAACCTACGCCAACCCGGTGATTGCCAAGTATATCAACGATAATTTCTACGCAGTGAAATTTGATGCCGAAGGAAATGAAAAGTTCTTTTTCAACGGACGCGATTTCGCTAACCCGGGTTATAAGGCAGGTAGAAACCGAAACACACAACATGAGTTTGCAGGTTTCATGAGCATTTACTCTTACCCGACCACCATGTTTATGGACGAAAATTTCACCCCGATCACGAGTTTGATGGGACTGTTGATGCCAAACGAAATAGAACCATTCTTGGCGCTTATAGCAAGCAACACCTACAAGGACATAAAAACAAGAGAAGATTGGGACAGCTATCAAGCAAAGTTCAAATCCAAGCTTAAGAACTGATCGACAAAGTTTACAGCATTAAAGCTTCCGTTTTGCGGGAGCTTTTTTCATTCCGCTTCTTTTCCGAAATTCGCAAGGTTGTATGGATCTGAATACCCCCATAGAATTTTTGAAAGGAATAGGAACCGAGCGCGCCAAACTGCTGGCCGAGGCGTACGGTATCCGCACGGCCGGTGATCTCATTACATTTTACCCGATCCGCTACATCGACAAAAGCCGAGTGGCAAAAGTCGCCGATTTGACCGAAGATCCGGCGAACGAGATTCAGTTGAA
>RDDY01000046.1 GCA_003852805.1 Chryseobacterium sp. | reverse complement strand
CAAAACACGATGCAGAGGCTATAGAAATCCTCTTGCAACAGGCCATTCAGACCTTGCCCGAAAAACAGAAACTGGTTTTCACCATCAAGTATTATGACGATTTGCCGTACGAAGAGATGTCCAAAATCTTAGATATGTCCGTCGGTACACTGAAAACCAACTACCATTACGCAAAGGAAAAGGTCACGCAGTACCTGAAAGAACACAGTGATAAAATTTGATCCATGAAAGAGAAGTTTGACGATATTGAACAACTGAGCAGAGAGATGCCTTACGACCTGCCCGACGGATTTTTCCGAGAAATGCAGAAAAATGTGATGAGCCGGCTGCCCGAGCAAGAGAGCAAGCCGCGCGGTCGAGTGATTGCGCTGCGCTTCGCAGGCGCTGTGGCTGCTTCTTTGGCGCTGGTTTTCGGATTGTTGTTTTTCGGCAACGGCGGTGGTGAGAAACTGCCCGCAGAGCCGGCATCGGTGGCAAGCTATGCAGAACGGCCGTCGGCCACAGATCAGCCCGCGACGGTTATGGTTGAAGATGAAATTCCGGAACCCGTTCACGAAAATACGACGGCGCATTTAACCCCTGCGGTAAAATCTCATCCAAAGAAAAACAACAGCAGAAGCAGATTGGCTGTTTTAAAAGCCGAGGAAAACTTGGAAAAGAGCCTTAGCAGTTTCAGCCGTGAAGAATTGGCAGAATTGAGCCACCGATACGAGCAGGACACTTACTTGGATCTTTATTAAAAAACAGAAATGAAGAAAGCGTTAATTATAGGAATACTGACAACCGGCTTTACAGCTGCGGCGGCGCAGACGCTGATGCCGGCAGGGAAGCAGAAGATGGAACAGTTCCGTGATGCCAAGACCGATGTGATTGTAACGCAGATCGGTGTGCAGCCGGAAAAGCAAGGGGAGTTCCGTGATCTGTACCAGCAGTATGACAAAAGCCAAAGCAGTATAGCGCAAGAATTTAACGACGGCTTGGATCCGCGAGAAATGACGGACGATCAGGCCAAAGAAAAAATATACAAAGGCTTCGATATCTCGCAGAAGCTGCTGAACAATAAAAAGAACTATACAGAGAAATTCCTGCAAGTGATCACGCCTCGGCAACTGTACCACATGTACCAAACCGAGAAGCGCATGGGCAGGAAAGTGATGGAAAGGTCTGTGCCGCGAAACGATACAGGCGGGAGACGGTAAATGCGCGAGCATTGTTATTCATAATCATAATAGTTTTTTAGTGTTGGGATCCCTCGGTAAAACGGGGGATTTTTCTTTTGTACGGCCGAAAAGTAATATCTTTGCAAACTACTGGATTATCAATGAAAAACATACGCAATTTTTGCATCATAGCCCATATTGACCACGGTAAAAGCACCTTGGCAGACCGGCTGTTGGAATATACGGGAACTGTAACCCAACGCGAGTTGCAGTCTCAGACTTTGGATGATATGGATCTGGAGAAAGAGCGCGGTATCACCATTAAATCCCACGCCATTCAGATGGATTACGAGTTGAACGGCGAGAAGTATATTCTAAACCTTATCGACACGCCCGGACACGTGGATTTCTCGTACGAGGTTTCGCGCTCCATTGCCGCCTGCGAGGGCGCATTGCTCATTGTAGATGCTGCACAAAGCATTCAGGCACAGACCATTTCAAACCTGTATCTGGCGCTTGAGAACGACCTCGAGATCATCCCGATTCTGAATAAAATCGATCTGCCGTCCGCCAATCCCGAAGAGGTTACCGATGAGATCATGAATTTGATCGGATGCGATTATGACGATGTGCTTCGCGTATCGGGCAAAACAGGCGAAGGCGTCCATAATCTTTTGGAGCAAATTGTAAAGAGAATTCCCGCGCCGCAGGGTGATCCCGACGGTCCGCTGCAAGCTTTGATTTTCGACTCGGTGTACAACCCGTTCCGAGGCATTGAGGCTTATTTCAAAGTCGTCAACGGAAAAATCTCAAAAGGCGAGCAGGTAAAATTCATGGCTACGGGAAAAACTTACGATGCCGATGAAGTAGGAACTTTGAAGCTGAAGCAAGTGCCCAAGAAGTCCATAGAATGTGGCGATGTAGGCTACATTGTTTCGGGTATCAAAGACGCACGCGAGGTGAAAGTGGGTGATACCATCACCTCTGTGAGCAAGCCCGCGCCCGTGCCCATCGAGGGTTTTGAGGAAGTGAAACCCATGGTTTTTGCGGGTATTTACCCGATCGATTCCGAAGATTTTGAAGAACTGCGGTTCTCTTTGGAAAAGCTGCGATTGAACGACGCCTCCTTGGTATTCGAGCCGGAGAGTTCGGCTGCACTGGGGTTTGGCTTCCGATGCGGTTTCCTCGGTATGCTGCACATGGAAATCGTGCAGGAAAGGCTTGACCGTGAGTTTGGAATGAACGTGATTACGACTGTACCCAACGTTTCCTACCATGGCTACACTAAGAAGGAGCCGGACGAAATGATCCTCATCAACAACCCGTCTGAAATGATGGATCCGTCAACCATGGACAGGGTAGAGGAGCCTTATATCAAAGCTTCCATCATTACGAAGTCGGATTTTGTGGGACCTGTGATGACGCTGTGTATTGAAAAGCGCGGCGAGATCGTTAACCAAAGTTATCTGACATCGGACCGTGTGGAACTCGTTTTCAATATGCCTTTGGCCGAGGTGGTTTTTGACTTCTATGACCGCCTGAAATCCATCTCGAAAGGTTACGCTTCATTCGATTACCATCCGATCGGTTTCCGTGCGTCCAAGCTTGTGAAAATGGACATCCTGATCAACGGCGATATGGTGGACGCCTTGTCGTCACTGATCCACGATAGCAATGCTTACCACATCGGTAAAAAGATGTGTGAAAAGCTGCGTGAACTGATCCCGCGTCAGCAGTTCGATATTGCCGTGCAGGCGGCTATCGGAACCAAGGTTATTGCCCGTGAGACGATTAAAGCATTGCGTAAGGACGTAACCGCGAAATGTTATGGTGGCGACATCTCTCGTAAGCGTAAGCTTCTGGAAAAGCAGAAAGAAGGTAAGAAGAAGATGAAGCAGATCGGCAGGGTAGAGGTGCCACAGAGCGCATTTATGGCGGTGCTGAAGCTGAATGATTAATAAATATTTGGAAACCTCATTGGTCACGGAGACCTATGAGGTTTTGAATAAGTAACGATCCGCGGTGTTTGTAGCATCGCGGATTTCTTTATGGTCAAGTCTTTGCAGCGCTCAAGATTATGGAAATGATTTCTTGGGCAGAGATTGCGTTGCGGTTGGTTTTGGCCGCTGTTTTCGGTGCCGTTATCGGTCTGGAGCGCGAGCGTAAGAACTGGGTCGCAGGCCTGCGCACGCACATGCTGGTATGTGTCGGCTCGGCCTTGGCCATGATGGTTTCATCTTTTGGCTTTATGGATATCCTGGGCACGCCTAATGTTACGCTGGATCCATCGCGTGTGGCGGCGCAGGTCATCAGTGGAATCGGCTTTCTGGGCGCGGGTACCATTCTGTTTCTTCGCCAAGGTGTGGTGCGCGGTTTGACCACGGCAGCCGGGCTGTGGACGGTAGCCTCCATTGGTTTGGCAACAGGCGGTGGAATGTATTTCGCAGCGGCGGCGGCTACGGTTTTGGCTGTGACCATTCTGTGGTTAATACAACCCTTCGAGAAGAAATTTGCCGAACGCTTCAAGCGCAAAAGTTTGAAAATCGTCTTGAGCGGCAAGAGCAAATCGCTCGAAGTCATCAGCACGAGTTTCCACACCGAAGGGCTAAAAGTAGATTCCTGCGTGGTAGATAAAAGCAAAGATGACTACATCGTTACCATATCCTTTAAAAAAGTCAACAAGAAAAAGCTAAGCGAATTGATGGGCTACCTGCACAATGATGTCGGGGTAAAGGAGATTGTCTGGGTAGATTGATTGCCATTAAACCTCATAGGTCTCAGAGACCTATGAGGTTTTTTTTTCATCTCGGCAACCCTTTCTCCAGCGCCATATTCGCGCGCTCAACTGCCTTTTTCTCCTTCCAGTTCATGTAGCGGGTTTTGTAGCGGCGCTTCATAAAGTTGTCAAAATTGCGCTGAACGGTGAGGTTCCACAGGCTGTGAGCTTTGACGCCCCAGCTTTTGTCCCAGGCGCGCAGTGAGATGGAGAAACTGCCGTCCAAATATTTCATCCAGTGCCACCAGCCTGTTGGCATAAATAGCGTATCGCCGTGTTCCAGATAGCATTCGATGCCTTCCACGCCGTCCAGCGCCGGAAATTTCTCAAAGTCAGGGTTTTCTATGTCATAATCTTCCAAAGCATAGGTTGCGTACGGAATCCGGTACAGCCGGTCTTTCCATTTGTAATCAAACAGCAGAATCTTTTTACGGCCATTGAAATGGGTATGGAAGATATGCGCCATATCTATGTCGTAATGCAGAAAGGTCACCGAGCCTTTTCCGCCAAAGAACATATTCGGGTATTTATCCAGAAAGCCGCCCATCAGTTCTTTCGGCGAGATGTAATCGTCGAGCAGTTTTGGCGCAAATTTTATCGGGTCGAATAAGAAGATGCGCAGATCGGTGGGCTCACGCTCGATCAGGTCTACATAATCCGCAAATTTCATCTTGGCGGCCGAAGCGTTGATGGGTGCCGCAGGGTCGGCCTTGGAACTGTCGTATAACGGCACTACCACATCGCCTACCGCTTCTTTCATATATTCCATCGTCCACTTTTTGTAGGCCGGCCATTTGCGCGCCATATTTTTAATAATCACCGGCTTGCGCGGATTCAGGTATTTGTTGATGAAATCTTCCTGCGAGATGTCGTCAACTATATCGATCGGTTTTAGAATCAAACCCATTTTCCAAAAAATTAAGACGACAAAATTATCAATTTTATTATCTTGAGCATAAGGTCACTGATTGTTATTTGCTGTCGTAATTTTTGAAAAATGCGATGAATGACGGTTTTCTCTCACGGCGGATTTACTGCCGAGCGAGTATAAATACAGATTTGGACCTTGACGATCAATACGCTAATCGAGGGTAAAACGGTCGCGGTCTTTGAGGAAAGGAAATTTGTCGCGGAACCGGTTCAGGTATTCCTTGTCGATGTTTGCCGTAATAATATCGCCGTTCTTAGTAGATATATCATTGCCGTCGGGCGCAAAGCAATAAGAAGATTCGGGGTATTCCAAATCGTTTCCGTCCGTTCCGCTTCGGTTCAGCCCGAATGCATAACATTGGTTTTCAATGGCACGCGCCTTCAACAAGGTTTGCCAAGCGTCGATGCGTTTCCCGGGCCAGCTGGCCACGTTGAGCATCAGATCGTAATCGTCATTGTTCCGCTGGAAGACAGGGAACCTCAGGTCATAACAAACTTGCAACAGAATGTTCAGCCCTTTGTACTTGATGATGACGCGGTCTTTCCCCGCTGTGTAAATCTTCTCTTCGCCCGCATAGGAAAACAGGTGGCGCTTGTCATAGCAGGCGGTATTGCCGTCGGGTTGCACAAAGTAGAATCGGTTGTAAAACTGCCCGTCGTCACGCACAGCCACGCTCCCCGCCACGGCGGAATCTTTGTTCTTGGCCAATTGTTTCATCCACTGCAGCACTTTGCCCTTGTCTGCAATGTCATCTGCATCCATGCAAAATCCCGTTGCAAACATTTCGGGCAAAAGCAGGAGATCTGCTGTTGCGTTTTCCAATAATTTTTCGGCCGCGGCCAAATTGTGGTCTACGGCTTTCCATTGAGAGTCTAAGCTGACACCGGCAATAACAAACATTTATTTATACATTTGCCTCAATTTAATAAATATTGTCGAGATGAAAAAGTGGATTGCAGGCATCGCTATATTGTCAATGGCCCAATTTGCAAATGCGCAGGCATGGCAAGGTGTCGGGGATCAGAAGGTACAGGTAGGCTTCAACCTATACGGCGAAGGCGGTGCCGGACTGATGGCAACGTATGATTACGGCGTGGCAGAGAAGGTATCGGTAGGAGCGGGGATGAACCTCTTTTTTGGTGATAACAATAACTTCGGTCTCAATGCCCGCGTAAATTATCACCTGCAAGAAGCGTTGGAACTGCCGGAAAATGTAGACATCTATCCCGGCATAGGCATCGGCTTTCTCGGCAACGATTTTGATTTTACCGCGCGCATCGGCGTTCGGTACTTCTTCACGCCGCAGATTGCTGTTTTTGGCGAGATCGGCAACAGAGGAGGCATAGGAATTGCTTACAACCTGAGGTAATTTTAAAAATCATACTCATGAAAAAACTCTTTTTTCTTGTCGTGGCTTTGTTGGGTTTCCAACTGGCATCGGCACAGGCGTGGACAGGCAAAGGCGATCAGAAACTGCAAATCGGTTTCAACGGATGGGGCAACGGCACGGGCATTACCGGCACTTATGATTACGGCGTTGGCGGAATAGTGTCATTGGGTGCGGGCGCCAACATCTATTTCAGCGATTACAAGGACAACAACAAAGACAACAATTTCTTTGTTTTCGGCCGTGTGAATTTCCATTTGCGTGACGTTCTGAACATGCCCAAAGAAATGGACCTCTATCCGGGGCTTGACGTAGGTGTCTTGGGTGATACCTTCGGGCTCGGTGCGCACTTGGGCTTCCGTTATTTCTTCTCGCCGAACGTTGGGGCGTTTATAGAAGCAGGGAACAACGGCAGCATCGGTCTCAGTTTCAATTTTTAGGCAGACATTCTGTCTCCAAGACAATTTAAGGCTCACATTTTGTGAGCCTTTTGCTTTTGAGTACTTTTGCAGATTAAATCACTTACAATTAAATGACACTTTTTAATCAGATATTCCAGTTTATTCTGAGCATCTCGATACTGGTAATTCTGCATGAGCTGGGGCACTTTATCCCGGCAAAGCTTTTCAAAACTAAGGTTGAAAAGTTTTATCTCTTCTTTGATCCTTGGTTTTCATTGGTAAAAAAGAAAATCGGTCAGACCGAATACGGCATCGGTTGGTTGCCGATGGGCGGTTACGTAAAAATAGCGGGCATGGTGGACGAAAGCATGGACACCGAGCAACTGAAGTCGCCGCCAAAACCTTGGGAATTCCGCAGTAAGCCGGCCTGGCAGCGGCTGATTATTATGCTGGGCGGTATTACGGTTAACTTTTTCTTGGCTTGGTTAATTTATTCCTGTCTCTCGTATTTCAAAGGCGAGACGTTCCATGACAATTCGCGTTTTGAAAGCGGCATCGGCGTAACGCGCGAAGGCGAAATGATGGGCCTGCGCAGCGGTGATAAAATCATAGCGATAGACGGCAAACCGGCGGAGCGTATGGAAACCTCTATGGTCAACATGCTTTTCGCCAACAATGTAACGGTGGAGCGTGGCGGCGAACAGGTGACCTTTCCCGTAAATGAGGACGGTGTGGCCGAGGTTATAAAAGCGAACGAGGTACGGCTTTATTTCAGCAGCCGTTTTCCGGCGGTGGTAGACTCTGTGTCCTCAGCTTCTGCAAAAGAGGCCGGACTGCAAAAAGGCGACCGCGTGGTGGCCGTCAATGGTGTGGCCACGCCTTTCTTCGATCAGATGACGGCTGAACTGCACAAGAATAAAAACAAGCAGATCCCGCTGGAAGTGGACCGCAACGGCCAACGCGAAACACTTGCAGTGCAGGTGGCGCAGGACGGCACCGTAGGCTTCAGGCCCGATGTTAGGCTGATGCTGGACGAATTGCAGAAAACCGAAGTCGTTAAAGATTATTCTCTGGCGGCGGCCATTCCACGTGGTTTTACCCGAACCATCGACGCCTTGGTAATGCAGGTAAAACAGTTCAAGATCATTTTCAACCAAAAAACGCAAGGATACAAGAAGGTGTCGGGCCCTATCGGAATCATTCAGCAGATGCCCGAGCAGATCAATTGGGAAGCTTTTTGGTCGTTTACGGCAATGTTTTCCGTATGGCTGGCGTTCCTGAATTTACTACCGATTCCGGGTCTTGACGGCGGTCATGTGGTGTTTACGCTTTACGAAATGATTGTCGGGCGTCCTGTGCCTCAGAAGGTTCTGGAAAATGCGCAGATGTTCGGTGTGATCGTGTTGTTGGGATTGATGGTTCTCATCTTCGGCAGCGACATTTACAAGCTGATTTTCCCGCATTAAAAAATGTGAGAAAAAATTTGGAGCGAATAAAAAATCGTTCTATATTTGCACCACGATAATCGGAAACGATGATTCCTCCTTAGCTCAGTTGGTTAGAGCATCTGACTGTTAATCAGAGGGTCGCTGGTTCGAGCCCAGCAGGAGGAGCAGAAAGACTTACAGAAATGTAAGTCTTTTTTTGTTTACATATAGCCATCGGTTATCAGCGCCGATACAATATTTCTTCGTTCAGCAATAAGGTTTACTGAGGCATAGTCTCCTGTGGGTAGATAATACTGCTTAACGCTCTATTTCCCCAACCGTTTAGGGAAGATACGTCAATTACCTCTGCCAAAGTTTTGAACCTTGGCAGAAGTAGCTGTGCAGAACTTCTTTTCTTCTATCTTTGATGGTTCAAAATTTTTCTATGAAGAAGTATTATGTTTTTTGTGCTGCATTGGCCGCGCAACTGTGGGTGGCACAGACCACCGTTTCATTTGAGGCCGCAGAAGGCTTCCAAATCGGTACGCTCAACAACCAAAACGGCTGGGAGGTGACCGATGACAATGCCGGCAATTTTCTCACCAATCAACTCATCACAACCGAGCGCGCATCGCAAGGCGCCCAATCTTTCAAAAACGGTTATGAAGCCGATTATGACTGGCAATGGTTTCCGATCTTCGGTGCAGCAAAGTCCTTTGAACAGCCTTACGATTACAAGAATTTCAGCATTTCGTACGACATCTTCGTCAATCAAAAACACGGAGCTGATTTCGAGTTTGCGGCTTTCAGCATAGAAGATGATGAATATTACCCCGTTGCCGGTTTTGGGCTGGAAAATCAAGGTTACGTGTACTTCATTAAGAATGATGATTACGCTACGCAGTACATAGACGATGCCGAGTGGAACCTGAATGCTTGGAACACGGTAAAGCTCGAAGTGTCCGAGGCCAATATCAAATATTATCTTAACGACCAACTGATCTATACGGGCGAGACATTCTCCAAGCGGCCGATTTACGGCATCAATCTGTTGCACAACAACTACGGCGGCGACGCTTATTACGACAATATCCGCATCAACGATACGACGATGAATGTTTCAGACTTTGTTAAGAGTCCGGCAGTTAAAGTCTATCCCAATCCGGTTGTGGACGAATTGTCGATTGTCCTGCCGTCAATCGAACAACTGTCGGAGGCCAGCCTGAGCGATGCCAGCGGCAAAGTGGTCGCCAAGACGGATGCGGTCAAAATGGATGTTTCACATCTTGCCCAAGGTGTCTACGTACTGAAAGCAACGACAAAAAGCGGCAAAGTCCACACTCAGAAGATTATCAAGAAATAAGCTTGTAGCGAAGACGGAAATTGAACCTGTGCCCTCAGCAGAGCGTTACCAAGAAATAAGAGAAAACCCGTCGGTGCAGACGGGTTTTTGGTTTATTTGTTTTCATGTACAATCCGCTGTACTTCATCAAATTCCTGTTCGAGTTCCGCGGCCGGAGTTTTTGCGGAAACAGAAACGATAACAATGGTTATCAGGTTAAGCACAAATCCGGGAATGATCTCGTACACTTCCTTCAAGGGATGATCTGCATAAACCCAAATCAGTACAGTAGCGCCGCCTACCAGCATTCCGGCCAGCGCGCCTTTTGCGGTCGTTCTTTTCCAAAGCAAGGACATCAGTACCACAGGACCGAAAGCCGCTCCAAAACCGGCCCAAGCGTGGCCGACAAGATCCAAGATACTGTCCTGCGGGTTCAGTGATAGAATGACAGCGATAACCGCCACGATCAATACCGAAAGGCGACTCATGCTCAGCATATTCTTTGCCGATGCTTTTTTGTTGAAGAACGTACGGTAGATATCCTCGGTCATCGAGCTGGAAGTGACCAACAGTTGGGAAGATATGGTGCTCATTACCGCCGCCAAGATGGCCGACAACAGAAAGCCACCGATCAGCGGGTGAAACAATGTGCGCGACATATAGATGAAAACCGTCTCGGCCAGCTCTTGAGAATTGTCAAAGTGCTGCATGGTTCCGGGATCGAATTTATACAGATAAGCGATGCCGAACAGGCCAACGAGCATGGCACCGCCGACGGTAAAAATCATCCAGCTGATACCGATATTGCGTGCCTTGGGTATGTCGCTCACTTTATCGATCGCCATAAAACGGACAAGGATATGAGGCTGTCCGAAATAGCCCAAGCCCCAAGCAAGCAGTGAAACAATGGAAACGGTGGTGGTTCCTTTGAAAAGGTCGAGGTAATTCTCGCCTTTGCTTTCGATAAAATCCAGCGTATCGCCCAAACCGCCGACTTGGTTCACAATAACGATCGGCACGATAACCAATGCCAGAACCATAATGGTTCCCTGCACAAAGTCAGTCAGACTCACCGCCATAAAACCGCCTAAAAAGGTGTAGAGTACAACGACGAAGCTCGTCACAAACAAACCGGTATTGTAGCTCATTCCGAACGCCGATTCGAATAATCGTCCACCGCTGACCATACCCGCCGATGTGTAAAGCGTGAAGAAGACTAAAATAAAAACCGATGAAGCAATCTTCAACAGTTGGGTTTTGTCCCGAAAACGGTTCTCGAAAAAGACGGGCAGCGTAATGGCATTGCCGGCAAGTTCTGTGTAAACGCGCAGTCGCGGTGCCACCAAAACGTAATTCAGGAAAGCGCCGATGGTCAACCCGATGGCGATCCACGATGCGGACAGTCCTACGAAGTACATAGCGCCGGGTAAGCCCATCAGCATCCAGCCGCTCATATCGGCAGCGCCGGCGGAAAGTGCCGTCACCGCTGCGCTCATCTTTCGGCCACCGATCAAGAATTCATCTGAATTCGCCGTCGATTTGCGCCAGGAGTAAACGCCGATCGCGATCATCACCAGCATATAAATGCCGATGGAAATAAGTTCATATATATTCATAAACAGCTAAGTCAACTTTGACAAATGTACACAAGCCGGTGAAGATACGTATGTGCAATAAAGAAACTTTTTACAAGAAAGGCGATCGTCGGATTGACCGGAAATAGAATATTACTGTCATCAACCAAAAAGCCACCGCAATTGTATGCGATGGCAATCTGTAATTCGGTTCGCGCGACCGTTATTCCTTGATAAACTTGGTGCTTTGCTTTTTACCGTCGACGGTTGCCGTCAACAGATAAACGCCTTTAGCCAAGTGAGAGAGATCGATCTGTTTTGTATCGTTGTTCTGAGACCAAACTTTTTGCCCCGAAGCGTTGAACACCTCTACGGTTGATGGTTTGCCTGTTGTGGCTACGTTCAGGATATCCGCCACAGGATTCGGATAAACGGCAAGTCCCGCAGTTTTAGCAACTTCGGTGGTTGCCATGGTAGAGCCCGGAAGCTTTACCACAAAGCCTTTCACATCTTCTTCATCCCAATTCAGACCGATGCCGCCGATGTATTTTCCGTCGGGAGATATAGCCGTTGGCAGCACAAACGTAAAGCTCAAACTGTCGTAACCCAACTCTTCGATATAATCATCGAGTTTTACGAGGCCACGATCTTTGAACCAGATGAAGCCTTCGCCCGCCAAGTTGTTGTCATACGAGGGTCTGAAATAACCGATCGCCACGTTGCCGTCATCCGAGAGGGCTGTTACGCTGCCTACATAGTCGGGATCGGAATGTTCCAACTTTGTATAGCCGGTATCCGCATTCCAAATGTATCCCTCGGGATCGGAAGAACCGACGATTGTTTTGCCGTTGGCGCTTACTGCCATAGCCTCGCCCACAGAGTTTCCTTGGCCGTCCAAAATGGTTTTTTGCACGCCGTTTATCCAGTAGACGCCGTAGCGGGCACCGCTGTTGCTGTCTTGCCATCCCACCACAACGCTGCCGTCTGCGTTGACTGCATTGGCGCGAGAGCTGCGTCCGGGCACACTACTGCCTAAATCTACAATGCCCGATGTGGCTGTCCATTTTATGGCATGGGCGGCACCGCCGTTTGCCCAGGCCAATCCTACAACCGTTTTTCCGTCTGAAGACAGACCCCAAGCGGAGCTCATACCGTTATCGAACATTTGACCCAAGCCGCCCAAGAATGTCCATTGCTCTGTGGCAGGGTTGTAGAGGGCCATTTCCTCGGCTTAGCCGTTGTCGGGATTGTTCATGGATCCGGAGATTACCGTGCCGTCTGCCGAAATAATTATGTTGCCCGAGATATAATCTGAGGCACTTTCACCTATATTCTTCGGCCCGTTCTCTGCCGTCCACATAAAATGCATGACGCCAAAAGCGTTGCCCACTGCAATACCGTTGTTCGAAAGGTCGGTTGGCTGTGTATACGAAACGATGTCGTATACCTGAGCATTTGCAAAAGCGCAGGCCGCTATGCCGATGATAGAATAAAGCTTTTTCATAAAAATAAAGAATATTGAAATTAGAACCGTAACAATGATAACCAAAATCTGCCGTTTCAACTATTTATTGGCTTTCAAGATCCGGTTATTTTGTAAATAATTATATTTTAATTTACTGATATACAGCTTTTTATAAAAGAAAGGCCGTTGGAAATTCAACGGCCTTGTGTATATAACTATGGGTGTTTAGGTTACTTCTCCGCCACCAGTTTTGCAATATTCAGGATGACTTCTGATGCTTTCACCATAGATTCCAGCGGGACAAACTCATAAGGTCCGTGGAAGTAGTGCCCCCCCGCGAAGATGTTGGGACAAGGCAGTCCCATGTATGATAACTGTGCGCCGTCGGTACCGCCGCGGATGGCCTTTATGTTTGGTTGAACGCCTGCATCTTTCATTGCCTGTTCTGCAAAGTCGATGATGTGCATCTTGCCTTCGAACTGCTGTTTCATGTTGCGGTACTGCTCGTTGATCTCTATTTCGGCCGTATTTTCACCGTATTTCTTGTTGAATTCTTCCACCCTTTCGGTGATGAATTTCTTGCGCTGCTCAAATTTATCGGCATCGTGGTCGCGGATGATGTACTGAAGCTTGGCTTCCGAAACATCGGCAGTCAGATCGGTCAGGTGGTAGAAGCCTTCAAAACCTTTTGTGGTTGCAGGAGTTTCATTTTCGGGTAGCGACTGAGCGAACTCGGCCGCCAACAGTGCAGCGTTAACCATTTTCCCGAAAGCATAACCGGGGTGCACGCTCAGACCGTGGATTTTCACCACAGCGCCTGCAGCGTTGAAGTTCTCATATTCCAGCTCGCCTATTTCGCCGCCATCCATGGTGTAAGCCCACTCGGCACCGAATTTCTCCACATCAAATTTGTGCGCACCACGACCGATTTCTTCATCAGGGTTAAAGCCGATAGAAATTCTGCCGTGTTTGATGTCGGGATTAGCAATCAGGTATTCTGCCGCTGTCATGATTTCGGCAACGCCTGCTTTATCATCGGCACTCAATAAAGTGGTTCCGTCGGTGGTGATGATGGTCTGGCCTTCATATTTTGCCAAATCTTTGAATTTCTCGGGCGACAAAGTGAAACCTGTTTCTTTGTTCAGCAATAAATCTGAACCGTCATAATTTTCCCAAACCTGCGGATTGACGCCTTTGCCATTAAAGTCAGGCGACGAGTCGTAATGGGCGATAAAGCCAATCTGTGGCACTTCTTTTTCAACGGTGGCAGGAATAAAGCCGAAAACATAACCGTGGTCGTCCATCGTCACATCTTCCAGGCCGATCTGCTTCATCTCTTCAAAAAGATGCTTTGCCATATCCCACTGCTGCGGCGTGCTGGGCGTTGTATCGCTCTCCGCGTCGCTCGTAGAATAGATTTTTACGTAGGTTAAGAAGCGTTCCTTTAGTTTGTTTTGCCACTGTTGGTCGAGTTTCATGACTAAGATTTTGATTTCAAACAAAGGTAAGAAATCGGTATAAAACCTTATGCACGGCAGATTTTTATGAGAATGATTATATTTGAGACTTAACGAAATGTCGCCGGCGCGACCGAATTATTTTTGAAATGTTTATAACCGAGTGCCCAAGAGATGCCATGCAGGGTTGGCCCAAGCCGATCCCCACGGATCTGAAAATCAAATACATCAATGCGCTGATGGATGTCGGCTTCGATGTTCTGGACTGTGCCAGCTTCGTCAGCCCACGCGCAGTGCCGCAGATGGCCGACAGCGGCGATGTGGTAGATGCCATTGACAAAAGCCGGTCGGATACAAAACTCTCGGTCATCATCGCCAATTACCGCGGTGCAGAAAAGGCTCTGGCGCACGACAACGTAGATTTCCTCGGTTTCCCGTTCTCTATTTCCGAAACCTTCCAGCACCGCAATACCAACAAGAGCCGCGAGGAAGCTTTTGAAGAAATTGTGGCCATGCTCAGTTTGATCAAGGATAAAAAACAGGAACTGATACTGTATTGCTCAATGGCTTTCGGCAATCCGTACGGTGAAGCGTGGGATCCGAAAGAAGTGGACGAATGGGCACAGCGCTTTGCCGAGGCCGGAGTGAAGACCATTATGCTTTCTGACACCACCGGCGTGGCAAATCCTGAAAAAATAGAACTGCTGTTTTCTGAGATTCCAAATAAATACCCGCAGATTAATTTCGGCGCGCATTTCCACAACCGTTATGATCAGTCTTATCCCAAATTAAAAGCTGCCTACGACAACGGTTGCCGCAGGTTTGATACTGCTATCAAGGGCATCGGCGGTTGTCCGATGGCGAAGGATGAACTGGTGGGAAATATGCCGACCGAGCAATTGATCAATTTTCTTCAGCACGAAAAGATCCCAAATAAGCTGAATCTCCTTAACTTCGAAAGTGCGTGGAACATCGCCAAAGACATCTTTAAATTCTAACACCAAATCGCATGACTTCCAAAATCAAATACATCGGCAACCTGCGTTGCGAATCTGTGCACCTGCAGTCGGGCAACGAGATCATCACCGATGCACCAACCGACAACCACGGCCAGGGCGCAGCCTTTTCACCGACCGACCTTTGCGCTACTTCTTTGGGTCAATGCATGCTGACCACCATCGCCATCTTGGGCAAAGACAAAGGCATCAATATCGATGGCGCCATCTGTGATGTCCAGAAAAACATGAATCCGAAGCCACGGAAAATCGCGGAAATCATGCTTGATATCCATATTCCCGGTGACTTCACGGACGAGCAGAAGGAATTCATCAAAGACACGGGTTTAAACTGTCCTGTCGCGCTGAGCCTTCACCCTGATGTGAAGAAGACGGTGAGTTTTAAGTTTGGGTAACTCTGTCATTCTGATGAACGAAGAATGCTTTTGAAAAACAAACCCGCAGCTCAAAACTGCGGGTTCGTCATTTATCTCGTAAGACGCTGCTTATTGCTTCGTGGCGCTTTCTTAGCTGCTTGAGCAGGCGCGGGCCTTGCCGTTCTCGCCGGGCGCTGCTGTTGTACCTTTGTCGGTGCTTTGGCGCTCATATCGAACGGCGTTTCAGGCACAAACGGATGTTCTTTGTTGACCGGAATCTTCTGATTGATCAGTTTCTCGATATCGCGCAGGTAGGCTACTTCGTCCTGTTCCACAAATGAAACCGCCTTACCCTCATTGCCCGCGCGACCCGTACGGCCGATACGGTGTACATAGGTTTCGGCAACATTCGGAATCTCAAAGTTGACTACAAAGGCAAGTTCGTCGACGTCGATACCGCGAGCGGCGATATCGGTCGCCACAAGCACGCGGATGCTTTTGTTTTTGAAATTGGTCAAAGCACGCTGACGAGCGTTCTGAGCTTTATTTCCATGGATGGCTTCGGCCTTTACACCGTTTTTGGTCAGGAATTTAGCCACCTTATCTGCACCATGCTTTGTTCTGGTGAATACCAAGGCAGTTTCAATCTTCGGATTCTTCAGTAGATGAAGCAGCAAAGCATTCTTGTTCTGTTTTTCGACCAGATAAATCTCCTGCTGAATGGTCTCAGCGGTAGAAGAGACAGGCGTTACTTCCACTTTTGAAGGGTTCTTCAGAATGGTATTTGCCAGTTCCACAATCTGTGGCGGCATGGTGGCCGAGAAAAATAATGATTGACGCTTGGTCGGGATGAGTTTCAGCAGTTTGCGTACATCATGGATGAAACCCATGTCCAACATACGGTCGGCTTCATCCAAAACGAAAACTTCCAGGTCTTTCAGCGAGATTTCGCCTTGACCAATAAGGTCCAGTAAGCGTCCGGGTGTGGCAACCAAAATGTCAACACCTTTCTGAAGTTGGCTCACCTGTGGGTTCTGTGAAACACCGCCGAAGATGACCGTATTTTTCAAATTCAGTTCAGAACCGTAAGCGTTCAGGCTTTCACCGATTTGAATGGCGAGTTCGCGCGTGGGTGTTACGATCAATGCACGGATTTTGCGTCTGCCCTGATGTTTGTTTTCTGACAGTTGCATCAGAATCGGGATCGAAAAGGCTGCGGTTTTACCGGTTCCTGTTTGCGCGCAGGCCAGCAAATCGTTGCCTTCTAAAACTATCGGTATGGATTTTTCCTGAATCGGTGTCGGGTGGGTATATCCTTCTTTTTTAAGCGCCGAAAGGATGGGAGCGCTGATTTCTAATTGTTCAAAAGTCATAAATAGGAATTCGAAAGCCGCGAAAATTCGGCTTTCATTAATACGCAAAGATACGACATTGAAATTTAGAATCTTTTACATCATCCCAAGTTCGAACTTGGCTTCCTCGCTCATCATATCCTTATGCCAGCTCGGCTCGAAAGTCAACTCTACCGATGCTTTTTTTACGCCGTCCACACCGGCTACTTTTTCTTCCACCTCCATCGGCAGAGATTCGGCCACCGGGCAGTTGGGCGTCGTCAGCGTCATCAGTACTTTTACCTCGCCTTCCTCGGAAATCTGAACATCGTAGATCAGGCCAAGCTCGTAAATGTCAACGGGGATCTCGGGGTCGTAAACCGTTTTGAGGGCTACTATAATATTGTCACCTATATCGGCTATTTGTTCGTCTGTGTACATATCTGCTTTTTGCTAAAATCTCAGTCTTCGGAACGGCCTAACAAATCTTCCTGGCGCATTTTCCTGAAAACATTAGCCAAAGTTAAGACATCTTTTTCACAGTAAGTGACGATGCGCGGCAGGTCTTTGTCGACATGATAAACTTCAGCCACCTGCGAACCATCGATGTCGTCTTTGGGTGTCGGAACGCCGAAAAGGTGGGCGAGCAACTCCAGCGAAACATAACTCTTCCAGTCGCCGAATTTCCAGAGTTCCATGGTATCCAGATGCGGTATCTCCCAGGGTTTCTTGCCATACATCTGAAACGGCGTCGGCGGCTGCATGCCGTTGATAAGCATGCGGCGGGCGATGTACGGGAAGTCGAACTCCTTTCCGTTGTGTGCACAAAGGATTACCTCGCGCAGCCGCGGGCTGTTGAACATTTCACCAAATTCCAGCAGCAATGCCTTCTCATCGTCGCCGCAGAATGATTTTATTTTGAGCTTATCGTTCTTGCCCAACATGCCGACCGAGATGCAGATGATTTTGCCGAACTCCGACATGATTCCGCCGCGTTCCGCGTAGAAATCTTCGGCGCTGATTTCCTCCTTCCGCTGATGGCGGGTTTTCTTTTCCCACAGTTCTCGCCCGGCGTCGTCCAGATGTTCCCATGCGGCAAACTGCGGCACCGTTTCGATGTCCAGGAACAATATATTCTCTATCGGGATTTTGTGAATCAAAGCTTGTCTTTTCTACAAAATTAAAAAATCGCCCCGAGAGGCGATTTTGGTTTATAGTTGCTTCAACAGATTTCTGAAGTTGACCTTCTCGTCGATAATTCTTCGAAGTTCGCTTACCGGTACGCGTTCCTGTTCCATGGTGTCGCGGTAGCGCAGGGTTACTGTATCGTCGTTCAGCGTGTCGTGGTCTACCGTAATACAGAACGGTGTACCAATCGCATCGTTTCGGCGGTAACGCTTACCGATGCTGTCTTTCTCCTCGTAAATAAGGTTGAAATCATATTTCAAATCGTTGAAGATTTTCTCAGCGTATTCGCCAAGACCGTCTTTTTTCACCAATGGCAAAATCGCGGCTTTTACAGGTGCCAAAGCCGGTGGCAAAGACAGAACGGTTCTCTCTGAGCCGTCTTCCAACGTTTCATCTTTCAGGCAGTGCGAGAACAGAGCCAGGAACAAACGGTCAAGGCCAACGGATGTTTCCACCACATACGGCACGTAGCTTTCGTTACGCTCCGGGTCGAAATACTGAAGTTTTCTGCCGGAGAATTTCTCGTGTGCGCTTAGATCGAAATCTGTACGCGAATGGATTCCTTCAAGCTCTTTAAAACCGAATGGGAATTTAAACTCGATATCTGCCGCAGCGTTCGCGTAATGCGCCAGTTTTTCGTGGTCGTGGAATTTGTAATTTTCTTTACCCAAGCCCATCGACAGGTGCCAGTTCATACGTTTTTCTTTCCATTGTTCGTAGAAATCCAGTTCGGTTCCCGGCGCTACGAAATACTGCATCTCCATCTGTTCAAATTCGCGCATACGGAAGATGAACTGTCTGGCGACAATCTCGTTGCGGAAGGCTTTACCGATCTGGGCGATACCAAACGGAAGTTTATGGCGTGAAGTTTTCTGAACATTCAGATAGTTGACGAAGATTCCTTGTGCGGTTTCAGGACGAAGGTAGAGGTCGGTGGCCGCCTCTGCAGATGCGCCGAGTTTGGTGCCGAACATCAGGTTGAACTGACGCACTTCCGTCCAATTGCGCGAGCCGGTTTCAGGGTCGGCAATTTCCAACTCTTCAATCAGCGCTTTTACATCAGCCAGATCGTCGTTGTCCAGCGATTTCGCCATGCGCGACAGGATATCTTTCTGGCGCTGACGGTAATCAACAACTCGCGGATTGGTAGCTACAAATTGCTCCTCGTCAAAGCTGTCGCCGAAACGCTTCTTTGCTTTGTCGATTTCCTTTTGAGCTTTATCCTCAAGTTTTGCACAGTAATCCTCGATCAGGACATCTGCGCGAAAACGCTTTTTAGAATCTTTATTGTCGATGAGTGGATCGTTGAATGCATCCACGTGGCCGGAAGCTTTCCAAATGGTAGGGTGCATGAAGATGGCTGAGTCGATGCCGACGATATTGTCGTTCAGCTGCACCATCGCTTTCCACCAATACTGCTTGATGTTGTTCTTGAGCTCTACACCGTTCTGACCGTAGTCATAAATCGCTGAGAGTCCGTCATAAACCTCGCTCGACGGAAAAATAAAACCATATTCTTTGGCGTGCGAAATCACCTTTTTGAAAACATCTTCCTGCTTTGCCATATTCTTCTAAATCTTTGTGCGCAAAAGTAAGTATTTTAAAGCAATAGCCACTGCTCAGGCTTTATCCAGCACTTTTTCGTAGGCCCTGCGTGGTGCGCCGCGCAGCATCACCTCTCCACAGTATTTGTAACCGAGCTTATCGAAGACGCGCATCATCGCCGGATTGTCAAAATTGGTGTCAGCTTTTACACTGTGGATGCTATTTTCGCGGGCGTAAGTTTCCACCGCTTTCAACATTTCGGTGGCAATACCTTTGCCGAGATAATCATCTGATACGGCAACGCGGTGTGCACAGATAAAGTCGCCGTTGGTCAGCCATTCGCCGTCGATGTTATCATAAGCCGGTTCATCGTTGATGGGCAATGCGGTGTAGGCGATGATTTTGTCGCCGTCGGTCAAAACATGGCCGATTCCCTGCTGCATGTCGTTACGGATAACATCGGGATTCGGGTAGCCGCCTTGCCACTGTTCGCTGCCGTCTTCTTTCCTGCGCCGGATGGCTCCCTCGAAAATCGGCCAGATCTCGTCGAGATCCTCTTCTGTTGCTTTTCTGAATTTATAGTTCACCGTTTGATAAATTGTCGTTAAACTGTTGCTTATCAAATATACTGCAATATTATTCGAATGTTGATGTATTAATGCCGGCATGATTTTGAATGGCCTATATGGTAAAAATCAAAGGATATGCAACAATTATTTAACGGTCGTAATTCTTTTTTGATCTTAGGCGCTATCTTGCTGCTGCTCGGCATCGTCTTCGATGCCATCGACATTGGCGATATTGTGGAAAACATCTTCAAAGGCGCGGGTGCCATTTTGCTCATCATCGGCTTGGTGAAAATGTTTGGGAAAAAGTAGTTGTTACCAAGATGAATAAACGCTTAACCTCAGCCTATTTCCAGGACAATAACTCTCTGTTTCTGGCGGAAGATCTGCTGGGAAAAACCCTTGTGCGCCGTTTTGACGACGGCCGTGAGATTCGCTCCGGGATCACCGAAACCGAAGCTTATATGGGAATTGAGGACTTGGCCAGCCATGCCAGCAAAGGCAGAACGGCCCGTACGGAATTGATGTTCGGCCAAGGCGGCTTTGTATATGTTTACCTTATTTACGGAAAATATTGGCTGTTGAACATAGTGACGGGAAATGCCGAAACTCCCGAAGCGGTGCTTATTCGCGGCACCGAAGCGGTGAGCGGCCCTGGCAGACTTGGCACACTGCTGGAACTGGACAGGTCTTTTTACGGTGAAGACCTCGCAACATCAGACCGCATTTGGGTAGAAGACTCAAGCCTTGAAGGAAAAATCATCACCGGTCCGCGCGTGGGTGTGGATTACGCCGGCGAGATCTGGAAGAACAAACCGTGGCGCTTTATACTCGATCCGAGCATCAAATAAAATTCGCCAAAGTATAAATCACCAAGCCTACCAATCCGCCGACTACCGTACCGTTGATGCGGATGAACTGCAAATCTTTACCGACCTCCAATTCCAACTTTCGGCTGAGGTCTTTCCCTTGCCAGTTGCCCACCGTAGAACTTATCAGCTCGCCTGCTTTGCCTGCGTTGCGCGTGGCGTATTTGTAGACATTCAAGCGTACCCATTTGTCTATTTTGCCTTGCAGGATTTCGTCGTTGATCAGCTTTTGCGCCAAGTCGCTCAGGTTATTGCGCACATAGGTTTTTACACGTGAATCTTCCTTGGTTAGCTCTTCCGTAATAGTAGACTTGAGCGAAGCCCAAATGCTTGCAGCGTAATTTTGCAGTTTGTCTTCGTTTAGGAAACTGTCTTTTATCTTGGCGAATTCCTCTTTCCAAGCATCGGGGTTTTTCAGTTCGTCGGCGAAGGCGTATGCGGCCTTGGTTATCTCTGCTCTGACTTGATGTGCAGGATTCAATTCCACTTCTCTAAAAAAATCTGCCAAGCCGGTGGTTATTTTATCCGCTACTTTATTATCGATGAATTTCGGGATGAGGCGGAAGCTCTGTTTGCTGACTTTTTCTCGAATCAGATCGTCGTTTTCCAAAACATAGTTCTTAATTCGTCCCGCCAGTTCGGTGATGACCCTTTGCTGCTCGTTGCGGTCCAGCAAATAAATGAGTCCGTTGCTCGCGAGTTCGTTCAACTTTAAAGAGTCGAACATTTCGCCTGCTTTCTCGGACAGGAAACCGACGACCTCTTTGTCGTCCAACTTTCCTAAAATATCGTTAAATAAAACACCGATTTCGTCGACAAGCATTTGCCGATTGTTCTCGCGCAGCAGCCATTCGCCCGCAAAACGCGATACTTCCAGCTTGCTGATGTAGGGACGAATGTTCTCGGGAGAGAGAAAATTATCGACCACAAAGTTTCCCAAATTGTCGCCGATGCGCTCCTTGCTGTTTTCAATCAGATTGGTATGCGGAATCCTCAATCCCAAGGGATAATGGAAAAGCGCGGTAACGGCAAACCAGTCGGCCAAGGCACCCACCATGGCGGCCTCTGAGAAAGCGTGCACATAACCCAACCAGTGCGAGTCTGTGCGTTTCATCCAAACGGTGGTCAACACGAAGATGAGCGCCATCAACAGAAACAGGCCCGTTGCCAAAGCCTTGAAGTTGCGGAGCTGTTTTCGCTTTAAATCATCAGTCATAAAACAAAGGTATATAAATTGCGTTTTAATCTAAACGGCAAGGAAATGCTCAGATTCAATCTATTATTAGCAATTTTGATGCTGCTGTCCGTAACGGGAGCCTGTCAGCAAACTCTAAAACCAAAGTCTATGAACCATAATGAAAATCCGTCGGCGCGGAACCCTTACTATTCGAGAACCGATACCACAAAGCTGCAAGTGAGCAACGAGGAATGGAAGAAAATCTTGCCTGAAGATTTGTACGCCATTGCGCGCGAAGCCGCCACAGAGAGGCCGTTCACAGGCAAATATTACACGACCGATGAATTGGGAGAATATTATTGCGCTGTCTGCGGCAATCACCTTTTCCGTTCCACTTCCAAATTTGCAAGCACCTGCGGTTGGCCCAGTTTCTTCCAATCCGAGAAAGGCGCGGTAAAATACAAGCGTGATACATCCCACGGCATGGAACGCATTGAGGTGGTCTGTGCAAGATGCGATTCCCACTTGGGCCATATCTTTAACGACGGGCCGGCGCCAACGGGAACGCGATATTGTATGAATTCGGTGAGTTTGGACTTTGTTCCCGATAGTGAAAGCGTTAAATAACGTTAAACTGTCAAAATAAGCGGTTAAAAAAGTGTTTATAGAATAATAATTCCGAACGATGTCAGTTAATCATGTGTACTAAAAAGCACACATGAGAAAAATTTTGTTTTCAGTTTTTGCTGTCTACGCTATTTCAACATCATTTCAAAGTTCCCACCATACACATTTAAAACCCGATAAGCCGATTGCACAAACGGCAGTGGCGCCAAAGCCGGAAGCATCGGCCAAGCTTATTTATCAATCCATTGACTTCGACGGATATGAGTCGATCTCGGAAGATGCTTTCGAGAAGGCGCTTACCGGTTTTGAAAACCTCAAGCGCGCGGGCAAGTTGGACGCCGATACTCATTTGTTGACCGTTGCAGATTTCAGTCTGTCCTCCACCAAAAATCGATTGTGGGTCATAGACCTCAATGCCCGCAAGGTTTTGTTCAACACCTTGGTATCGCATGGTCGCGGCACGGGCGATGAGTTTGCGGTTAACTTCTCGAACAAAAACAATTCGCACCAAAGCAGTTTGGGTTTCTATATTACCGAGAGTACTTACAACGGAAGCAATGGTTACTCGCTAAAGTTGCATGGAATGGACAAGGGCTATAACGATGCTGCCTATGAGCGTGCGATTGTTATGCACGGTGCCGACTATGTCAGCGAGAGTTTTGCAAAAGCTCAAAACCGCATCGGCCGCAGTTGGGGATGTCCGGCAGTATCTCGCGAAATGGCCGCACCGATCATCAATACCATAAAAGGCAAAAACCTGTTGTTCATCTACTATCCCGATCAGAAGTATCTCACGTCGTCGGAATGGTTGAAGGATGATGCGAATGTCGATCGGTCCTTTGCTAAGAATTGAGTGAACGTTAATATAAACCAACAGCGCCGCAGAGTCTCTGCGGCGCTGTTTTTTTATGATGATTCCCGATAAAGCAATCGACTAAGGCTTCAATTCTATCGGGTTGTTGTTTTTCTGTTGCATTTCTTTCATGCGGTCTTGCATCTGTTTCATTTGCGAAGGGTCGCGTGGCTGAAAGCGAACGCCGCCCGAGTTGAAAGCAGCCATTGGATCTTTGCGGAACTTGTCTTCCTGCTTTACGAAATCGGCTTTCTTTACGGTTACAGTTTGACCGAAGCTTTCAAAACTATGCGGTGCGGTGATCTTTTCAGTGCGCATCAGGTCAAACGAATAATCGCCTTTGCTGTCTTCCGCCTTTATGATGAGTCCGGGCAGACCGCTGAATTTGTAGGGTCCGTCGTTCAGTGGCACATCGGTAGTGAACCATGCGGTCCAGTGGCGGCCGCCGTAATCTGCCTCGGCTTTTTGCGCGCTGTATTCGCCGATCTTGGCGGTTTCGGGCAAGATTTTCCAAGTCATCGGTTGTTTCTCGGTATACATATAATTGTCTCGGCCGATGCGACTTTGATAGGTGACCTCCTGCGCGGGCAGATTTTTCTCGACAATATAATTGATCTTGGTGCGCATGCCTTCCATGTTGCGCATATTGAAATCTCGCGTGGCGCGCATCCGTTGCATCATCGAGTCGCGCTTTAGGCGATTCTCCGCATAGAAAATCGACTTTTGCGGCGTGGCATCCAAATAGGCCAACTCCGTAGCCACATCATTCCTGTTGGTGGAGTCGGTTTTCATGCTTACTTGATATACAAAGCGTGTAGCCTGTGCACTGAGTGAACTTGTGATGGCGAGCATCAATGCAATCGAGATTTTCTTCATCGTTTTTATCTTTCTGATCAATGAACGAAGATAAAGTTAAAAACAAGAAAGCGTCTATAAGGCTTATAGTTTAAACGGAAATCGGTCGCTTGACAATGCTGATTATTAGTTGTATTTTTGTAATCTAAATTAATTCTAAATAAACAATGATCAAAGTATCAGATACAGCAAGACAAAAAGCGTCTCAGTTAATGACTGAGGACGGTTTCAATCCTGCTGAAGATTATATTCGGGTCGGTGTCAAAAGCGGTGGCTGCTCGGGGCTGGAATATGTCCTGAAGTTTGACAAAGAAAAAGCCGAAAATGATCAGGTTTTTGAAGACAACGGCGTAAAAATCATCATCGATAAAAAATCTGTTCTCTATCTGGCCGGCACCGTGCTGGAATATTCCGGCGGCCTGAACGGAAAAGGATTTGTGTTCAATAACCCGAACGCATCCAGAACCTGCGGCTGCGGAGAGAGTTTTTCGCTGTAACGCTAAAGTGCATTTAAAGACGGCCGCTCTGTAAGAAGGCTGTTTAATCTGACATAAATAAAAATGAGTAGATACACAGAAGACGACCTGCGGGTTGATCTCGAAAATAAAAAATATGAATTTGGTTGGGAAACCGATATAGAGTATGAGGATTTTCCCGTCGGACTAAATGAAGAAATCATCCGCATGATTTCAGCGCGGAAGAACGAGCCGGAGTGGATGACCGAGTGGCGTCTG
>RDDY01000164.1 GCA_003852805.1 Chryseobacterium sp. | reverse complement strand
GACGTTTGGTATGTGGATAACATCAGCTTTTTATTGGACGTTAGAATAATATTGCTGACCCTGAAAAAGGTTTTCATCCGCGAAGGGATTTCGCAAGAAGGCCAAGCAACAGCGGAAGCATTCAAAGGAAATTTATGAAACTCTACGGCGCCAGCGGGCATGCAAAGGTGATTTTGGATATCTTGGAGAGGAACGGCATGGTTCCCGACGAGATAATTGACGATAATCCGGCGATTAATGAACTTTTAGGCGTCAAAGTTACCACAAAGAATGACGATCTATCGGAAAACGACGATCTGATTATTTCTATCGGGAACAACCGTATCCGCAAGCAACTGGTAGACATTTTAACGATACACTTTGCCACGGCAGTCCATCCCACGGCGGTGATCGCAGGTTCCGCCAAGTTGGGCAGGGGTACGGTTGTGATGGCAAATACAGCCATCAATCCCGATGCCGTCATCGGCGAGCATTGCATCATCAACACCGGTGCGGTCATCGAGCACGACTGTACACTGGGAGACTTCCTCCACATTTCACCAAACGCAGCCTTGGCGGGGAATGTAACGGTGGGGGAGGGCAGCCACATAGGGATAGGTGCCTGCGTAATTCAGGGCGTTACCATTGGCAAATGGGCCGCCGTCGGTGCCGGCGCGGTGATCATTCGCAACGTCCCGGACGGGGCCACCGTCGTGGGCAACCCGGGGCGCATCATCGCGGTAAAGGATATCACGAAACAGTAATAATTTTCTTTACACCGGAGAGCATCAAGGCAAGGAAACATACATGTTCTTACCACATAAAAACGTAAATAATTTTTTGCAATAGAACACACAGTCACACCATAGCCATTCAACAGGTACAATAGAACAATACAGTATTTCGGCGGAGTCCGGTCTGAGATCCTCGCAGGAAGGCTGCAATATTCCCTAGAACTCCCTCTCCTTTGGAGAGGGCGGGGTGAGGAAACTCACAATGCAACACCCACCTTGTTCCGCGGCAGGCATCCAATTACTCTGCAGTCTGGATTCCGGACTCTCGGCTCTCGGTTCTAATCTCTTCCTGATGCTTCCTCCGTCATGACAAGCGCACCGCCCTCGTGCCCCCCTGTGTAACCTCTGCGCCCTCTGTGGTTAAGCTGCGGGGAATCAGGAAACGAGAGAGGAGATATCAGAGATTAGACGGCAGAGAATAAAAGCCGACAGATATTGTGAGATTGCTTCGTTCCTCGCAATGACGGCGCGCACTTTTGTCCCGCCGGAGGGATCTAATTAGTCGGTGCTCTTGGTTCTTGACTCTCTTAAGATGCTTCCTCCGTCAGCATGACAAGCACACCGCATTAGCGCTCTGTGCAGCCGTTGTGTACTCTGTGTTTAATCTGCGGAGAATATAGAAATTAGAGCCTGGAGATGTCACGAGTACTATGGGATTGCTTCGTTCCTCGCAATGACGGCACTTTTGTCGTGTCGGTGCCCTCTGTGCAGCCTTTGCCCTCTCTGTGGTTAAACAACGGAGAATCTAGAGATTAAAGGCTAGAGACGCTTACCGGTACCGAGAGATTGCTTCGTTCCTCGCAATGACGGCGCATACTTTTGTCATGCCGGAGGTGTCTCAAAGTCCATCCTTCATCCTCCATCCTCCATCCTTTCTCATATATGTTTTCTCCAATCTACATTATGCAGTGTATAGTGTACGGACTACAAAGTACAATTACATCGTACACCTTATAATAATAATTAACCTATTTTTGCACTCAAAACTAAAACACTATGAAGAACATTCTACTTTCGGCAAGCCTACTGGCGGCAACCTTCATCACCGCGCAGCTAACCGAGACGCGCTTCGGCGTCAATGCCAACATCCACCAATCGAACGTCGGTAATATACATTACGATTCCAAAGGTCGTATTGCGCCTGCCATCGGTATTTTTGCGCAGATACCTTTGAAAAAGTACGACGGGGGAGAGCAGGCTGCCAAACACCGCGTTTTTTTCGTACCGCAGTTGGAATTCAATATGGCGGGCGAGAGCGATAAACAGGAAGGGGCCGGTACGGTAAAATACCACAACAATTACATCAACCTGCCACTGTACTTCAAGTATTACTTCGGCTTCCAAGGTGAGAACGGTCCCCACAACGCCATTGTGCAGGCAGGCCCCGTAGTAGGCGTGGCTGTGTCCCAAAACGTGAATGGCAAAGCTCTGTTGGCTGAATACCAAGCCGCTGATGATAATTTCAAGAACTTTGATCTGGGGTTGTCTGTCGGCCTGGGCTACCGTATCGCACCTGATTTTGAAGCGTTGGTACGATATGATTACGGTCTGTTGAAGCCTTACGAGTATAAAAACAGAACCTACAATTACCAGTTAGGTGTCGGAATCAACTGGTTGTTCCGCTAAAATGTAAACCGGAGTTTGCTCCGGTTTTTTTTGGATTATTGTTAAATTGCAGCGCGCTTATAAAGACGCATCCCTAACCGTGTACCGAAGTTTCCTCAAAAGATTGATAGATTTTACGGCGGCTGTTGTCGGCCTGCTGTTGCTCAGTCCGTTGTTTGTACCGGTGACGGCAGCATTGGCCGTTGTAAACCGGGGCAAGCCGTTCTTCTTTCAGGCGCGGCCGGGCCGGAACGCCGTGATCTTCCGCATCATCAAGTTCAAAACCATGAACGACAAAAAAGGCGCAGACGGCAAGCTTTTGCCTGATGGTGAGCGGTTAACGCCTGTGGGCAACTTTATACGCAAGACCTCGCTGGACGAGATACCTCAATTGATCAATGTGTTGAAGGGCGATATGAGCCTCATCGGTCCGCGGCCGTTGCTACCACAGTATTTGCCGTTGTACTCGCCGGAGCAAGCGCGACGCCACGAGGTCAGACCGGGCATTACGGGTTGGGCGCAGGTCAACGGTCGTAACGCCATCGGTTGGCAGAAGAAATTTGAGCTGGACGTTTGGTACGTGGACAACCTCAGTTTTTTATTGGACGTGAAAATAATGTTGCTGACCCTGAAAAAGGTTTTCATCCGCGAAGGGATTTCGCAGGAGGGCCAGGCGACTATGGAAGCATTTAAAGGTAATTAATTTAGATATGAAAGATATTGCAATCGTTGGTGCCGGCGGCTTTGGCCGGGAAGTCAAAATGTTAATAGATCAGATAAATAGCGTAAAATCAGTATTCAATATCGCTGGTTTTTATGATGATAAGGAATACAGCGCCGATATAAATGGGGTACCGTATCTTGGTGATCTGAGTAAGATTGAACAAATAGATCGTCCGTTAGATATTGTTATCGCAATTGGTGACCCCACCATTAAAAAGAGAGTGGTTTCAGCAATTAGCAACCCTAACATTAGTTTTCCCAATCTCATACATCCAGGCGTGCTAATTGGAAAGGATGCAGTAGCTTTGGGAAGAGGAAACGTTATTTGCGCGGGTAATATTCTTACGGTGAACATTGCGGTTGGGGACTTTGTGATTCTAAATCTGGCTTGTACAGTAGGACATGACACCGAGATTAACGATTATTGTTCCTTTATGCCAGGCGTAAATATCTCCGGTGAAGTTAAGATAGAAGAAAGTGTATACGTTGGCACTGGAGCGAAAATTATTAATCAGCTTACAATCGGTGAAGGAACTATTGTTGGTGCTGGAGCGGTTGTGTCGAAATCTCTTCCTTCATGTTGTACGGCCGTTGGAATTCCTGCGAAGCCGATTAAATTTCATTGAGCTACTTTAGGACAGGATACTCTGCAAATTTTCCATTGGCAAATGGGCTACCATCGGTGCCGGTGCCGTCATCATCCGCGACGTCCCGGACGGTGCCACCGTCGTCGGCAATCCCGGCCGCATAATCAGTCGCTGCCAGATATAGGGCGGCGGCATCTCAGAAACAGCCTTTGTGCCCTCTGTGTTTAAACGGCCGAGAATCAAGTGAATAGAGATCAGACAGCAGAAACCAGAGGTTGGAGATTGAAATCAAATCAATTTGCCACTCACCACTCACCGTTCATTCGCCTATCCTTTCCTCTCTGTCATGCCGGAGGCATCTCAACTAATACCCGGCCGTCTAGATTCTAGGTTCTAACCTCTTCCGGATGCTTCTCGTCAGCATGACAAGCGCACTGCCTTCGCGCTCTCTGTGCAACCTCTGTGTTTAAACGGCCGAGAATCAAGAGGTCAGACATGAGACATTAGATATTAGAAACGGCGTAAAAGAGCGAAGAATCAAGAGCCAAGAATCGAGAGGATAGAAATTAGAGATTAGACATTAGAAATCAGAAACGGCG
>RDDY01000310.1 GCA_003852805.1 Chryseobacterium sp. | reverse complement strand
CATATAATCCTGGTACCATGCCTTCACCAGCATTATTCCTCTTCGGATCTCGGCATTGTCTTCTTTGCCTAAGACGTTCCGCTCCAGTGCCAGGTCTTCTTTTTTGAAAATGCCCGTCACCTCCTTGCCATCGAAACGGTAGCGATAATTGCCGATCAGAAAATACTCGGAGATACCGTCAGAGTTCACCACCATGCGCTTTTTGTCCGTTTCGGAAAACAGACTTTGCCCCCAACTTCTTATCGGCTTGTTATAGCCCATCAGATCAACCAATGACGGATAGATGTCCATCTGCTGTGCGGGCATGTCGGATGCGCCGTGCAATCCGTATTTGGGATTCGGGGAATAAAACATAATCGGTACGGCAAAATGGTTGACCGCTTTTTGGTACTCGGCATAACCGATTTGGTTGATGTGGTCCGCCACAAAGACGAAAATGGTGTTTCGGTACCACGGCATTTTCCTAGCGGTGCGGAAAAACTCCCTCAGCGCGTGGTCGGTGTACTGCACCGGCGCATGAATTTCCAGTGTCCCTGTATTGAATTTGCCTTCATACTGTGTCGGCACTTTAAACGGATGGTGCGAAGAAACACTGAACAATGTAGCGAAAAACGGTTGTTTTTTATGGTTCAGCGTTTGGGCGAAAAATTGAAAAAACGGCTCGTCCCAGATGCCCCAAATGCCATCGTAGTCGGCGTCGTTGTTGTAATCGGTTTTGCCGTAATAGTGGTCGAAGCCGAGGATGTTGGCAAAACCTTGAAAGCCCATCGACCCGTTCGGTGCGCCGTGGAAAAATGAAGTGTCGTAGCCCATTTCTTTACTGACGGAAACAATCGACTGGATCTTCTGATTGGCAAACGGCGAACCGGTAAAAGCGTCTTTCAGCGACGGAATGCCTGCCAGAACCGAACTCATGCCGTGGATGGACTGGCGGCCGTTGGCAACGGCTTGCGTAAATATGAAGGAATCCTGCGCCAGACTGTCGAGGAAAGGCGTGTAGGAAACAAAGTTGGGAATGGAGGTGTTTGGATTGAACGCTCCCGAATATTCCCTACCGAAACTTTCGAGAATAAAAATAACGACATTCGGCCTCGGCTCGCTTACCTCGCGGTTGTACTGCTTGATGGGCTGCAATTCCTCATCGATAAACTCCTGCGGTACAAACTGTACTGTTTTGAAATTATTGGTGAACAGCGTGCGGAAAAACGAGAAAGTGCTGTTGAGAACAATATTGCCCTGCGCGGGGATTTCCACATGGCGGTTGGCGTCCACCAGATTGATGGGCCGCGTGCTGTGCTTGAAATCGCCGCGGATTCCGCCCACGGTCAGCACCGCAACAATCACCAAACCGATCACCGAACCTATGAAATAAACCCAGCGATTCTTCACTTTGCGCGGACGAATTTTCATGCGTCGGTATAAGAACATCCACAGCGCCATCAGAACAACAAACCACACCACCACCGACCATTGGGTGCGCATGGCTTCGCCGAAAACTCCAAGCAGGTTGGTTTCATTTTTTGACACCTCAATTGCCGCGGAAGTCAGTCTTCCCTGCGCGAAACGGTAATAAATGAAATCGACGAAGTTGAGGCTGTAAGCTATGCCGTTCATCACGAAATAAACCCAAAACAGAATCCGTTGATAAACGGCCCCGGTGTTGAGGGTCAACGGCAATAAACTCAGCAGAATGAACAATGCGTTGACATATAAAATGGCGGTAGTGTCGAAGGCGAAGCCGTGCCAAGCCAGCTTTAGATAAGTGCCGACCGAATCCACAGGAATCAAATCACGGTTGTACCACCAAAACAGTAATCGCGCAATCTGGTAGAAGAAATATGCTAAGGCAAGACGGTATAATAAAGCTCCGATCTCACGGAGCCGCAGATCTTTCATGTGCAGTGAAAATTGATGCAAAAATACGAAATCGCTTGCCTGCTATCCTTGCGCTCAATCAACTATTTAACTCCATCGAGACTTTCAGTGTCTTCCAAGCTTTTCTCAAAGACAGCGATTCTATGCGCCGTCGCCCTATTTCCTTTTTCTATTTTTTCCTTTGAATAAAGACGGACTTCATTCTCGTTCTTGTCGAGCAGCCAATCGTATGGGCCCACAGCGGAGATCAGTTTGACGAGCACGGGCGAAATTTCCAGCGTGATGAACAATCCCATGATAAAAGCGGAGGCCAGTGCCATGACCGGATTATTTTCACCCAGCTCTTGCAACGCTTGCAGACGCGCAGCAAAGCCGGTAAAACGGTTCTCGGCGTCTTCGGTTTGGGCACGTTCGTTTTCCAAGTTTTGATAAACTTTGGAGATCTGTTGGTCTAAATATTCCACGCGCGGCGCCATCTGTTTGCGGAAGTTTTCCATATCGGCCAAGCGCCGGTTCTTCAGTTCTTCTTTGCGTTTTGCATTTGAACCGTATCCTACTTTACCGCTGGTCAGGCCGGTTTGTTTGCCCAAGATCTCACGCTCAAGCTCAACAGCAGCAGAATCGTAAGCTTTTTGATATTCGGCCATTTGGCTTTCGATCTGTTTTTTCTCCTCCACAAACGGGCCACTTTGTTGCAAGATACGGCTGTTCATCTTTTTTTCCAGTTCAGTCTTGTTGCGCTGGATAATGGTGTTCAGCTGTTTGTTGACTTCTTTCTCAAATATTTTCAACTCCAAAGGTTTCGAGATTACAATGCCGAGAAACAGTGCCAATATCAGGCGCGGAATAGCCATCAGCGTTTGATTCCACCAAGAGCCGGTTTTCTTTATCGATGAGACAATGTAGCGATCGAGGTTGAAAATCATCAGTCCCCACAATAAACCGAAACCGACAGCGGCCCAAGTATTATCGAATACCGTAAACATAGCATAGGCTGCGGATAAAGTGGCGAAAACAGCGGTGAATAAAACGATGCCGCCGATGCCTGAGTATTTGTTCCACTCCGACGGCGTTTTACGAAGAATATGATTATTGGCCCCTGAGCAGAGCATTAAAAAGTGTTGAAACTTGTTCATTTTAAAATTATCAGACGATTATAACGGAATAATGTTACAAATAGTATTAGGCTTTACAATGAACCAAATTATGTAGGAATATAACAGTTTAGCAATGAAACAATTTGCGTTAATGCCTAACCACCAAAAGAGCGGGATTCAAAGTAATGCTTTATTTAACTCGTCCCGGGTTTTGCCTGATATAGCTTTCCCAGCCCGAGTAAGATTTCTCATTTATTTGCTTTCCGGAGTTGAAATGATGACAGACGGCTACCGCCAGACCATCCGAAGCGTCCAGATACTTTGTGGGAAATTCTTTCAATTGCAGAAGATTTTTTAGCATACCCGCCACTTGCACTTTACTGGCATTACCGTTGCCCGTGATGGCCATCTTTACTTTCTTGGGCGAGTATTCGCAGATCGGGATATCTCGGTACAAACTTGCAGCCATGGCCACACCTTGCGCGCGGCCTAACTTCAGCATCGACTGTACATTCTTGCCGAAGAACGGTGCTTCCAAAGCGACTTCGTCGGGATGAAATTCATCGATCAACGCCAAGGTTCTGTCGAAGATGACTTTCAGCTTGGTCTCGTGGTTCGGGTATTTTTTCAGCAATAATTCATGGATGGAAATCATGCTCATCTTCTCGCCAATAACCGAAATAATGCCGAAACCCATCACCGTGGTTCCCGGGTCAATGCCCAAGATAATCTTCTCTGTTTGCACGGTGCAAAATTAAGGAAATAAACGCGCAATCAGGCTGTTTATTAACCTTTTACCAACATGTATAAATATGTTTGGCAATTTCTGATTCACCGACTATTTCTTGCTGCGGCAAACGTTTTGCTGCCGAACCGTAAACCATTATAAAACGACCATGACCGGACATTTAATTGCCTCTGCCATGCTTTTCTCCGCCACCTTTGTTTCTGCGCAAAACCTGCGCGGCGTTTACAAATCCGGTGCAGGCATCACGACACAAACCCAAAATGAGGTACGGATAGAAGGCGCGGGCCACACCAAGACCGTTACAATGAATGGTGGAACTCTGCTAATTGAGGGTGCCGGCAACACGATAACGGTAAACGGCTTTGCCTCTAAGGTCATAATCTCAGGCGCGAGCAACACGGTAAACATCGACAAAGTTAGCTCTGTATCGATAGAAGGCGCCGCCAATAAAATTCACTACCGCGCGGCCAATACAAAATCGAGTAAGCCCGCCGTCTCAGTATCGGGTGCCGGCAGCAGTGTACAGAGAACTAAATAAAGCCTCAATATTTTCCTCTTGAATCTCCTCGGTAAACT
>RDDY01000149.1 GCA_003852805.1 Chryseobacterium sp. | reverse complement strand
CAGCATCATCTTCCGTTTGCACAACATCAGACTCGAAATAGAGTCTTCGCCTGGGGGAACTGCCGTTTATCTGATTTTCTAATCGAATTCTAATCTTCTTCAAATCCAGCCTTAATCTGCCAAACTTAGTTTTGCGGAAAGTCTGACTAAGTGAAGAAAAACCTCATCCTATTGCTGTGTTTGTTCTGCGTTTATCCGCTGATGGCACAGCAACTTTCATTGCCCGAACTGCGGCAGCTGCTGTTACAGAACAACGGCCAACTCATCGCTCAGAAGCTGGAAATAGACGCTGCTGAAGCCGAGATCGTTCAAGCTAAACTCCTACCTAATCCGACGCTGAGCATCAGCGAGGTCAATTTCTGGACAAACGGCACCGCCGAGGAGTTGCCGTATTTATTTGGGAAGTATGGTAAACATCAGCAGATCGGTGTTGAACTCGAACAGTTGATCGAAACGGCCGGCAAGCGTAAAAAGCGCATTGCATTAGCATCGCTTCAAAAAGAATCGGCAGTGCTCGAATATGAAGAGCTGATGCGCGAACTGAGCCTGGAACTGTCTGAAGCTTATTGGGAATGGGCTGCAGCTCAGGAGAAAGAAGAACTGCTGCGCCCGAGCGTGGAACTCTATCAGCGTCTGAACGAGCAGTACAGCCGTCAGGCGAGGCTTCAGAACGTGCCGCAATCAGATTATCTACGAATCCAAAATCAGCTCCTGATCTACCGGCAGGAACTCGCGCAGCAGCGCGCTGAGAAGAACGAAGCACTCGGTAAAATCCGCATACTTACTCAAGTGCCACAACTGAACGACAGCCAACTGACCAAACCCGTACAAAACTACCGCCTGAGCGAAGCACTGCCTTTAAATCTAAGCGAACTTGCACTGCAACAAAACATCGGGCTGCGCCAGCAGAACCGGCAGGTAAATGTGGCGACACAGGAGCTGGCTTTGGAAAAAGCAAACCGCACTCCCGATCTTCAACTGCAGCTGAATTATGACCGCGGCGGCAATATCATGCGTGACTTTATCGGTGTGGGCGTCAGTATCGATCTGCCTGTCTTTGACCGCAATCAGGGAAACATTCAGGCCGCCAGCCACCGGTTACAAAAGGCTGAACAGAGCCGTACTGTTTTGCAACAGCAACTGATCAATAAAGTTGAGATACTGCTGCATCAGCTGCAGGATTACGAACCATCCCTTCGCGACGCAGATTCTTTGAACTCCGACGAACAGCGCCGCATGCTCGAAAATTATGAAAAACACCTCCAGACCCGCGGCATCACCTTGTTGGAATTCATCGACTTTGTGGAAGCTTACCGCGAGGCCAAGACCGGCGTGGTAGATCTGGCGCTGGAATACCATAAACTCTACGAACAACTTCTTTACCTGACAGGACAAAATCTTTAATATGACCCATCGATTATTAACAATATTAATGGCGGCAGCAGTGCTTTCTTCCTGCTCAAAGGCGGAAGAAACTGGAGTGCAGACAGCAGAAAACGCGGAGCGCTACTGCATGAATGAACAACTGAAAAAATCTACCGCGGTTGCGGATGTTCATTACACACCGATTACCGAACAGATTTTACTACCGGGAAAGGTTGACTATAACGAAAATGACCTGGTAACCTTCCGAAGCTTGCTGGAGGGGACCGTCAGCTCGGTCAACTTTGAATTGGGCGATCACGTGCGGGCCGGGCAGGTGCTGGCGACCATCAATTCTACACAAATTCAGGAGCTTTATCAACAGCAGCGCTCATTTCAGAACGAAATTGCGTCGATTAGGAAACAAATAGAGTCCAAGCGCGAACTGCTGAAAGATGGCATGATTGCCGCGCCCGAACTGCGGGAGTCCGAACATCAGCTGGCCAATGCACGGATAGAACTGGACCGCGTACAGCAGATTTTAAGAATGTACCGCGCCAATGGTCAAGGCTCGTTCCAGATCGTGGCGCCAAAGAGCGGCTATATCATTCAGAAAAACATCAGCCCGGGACAGAGTATTTCTGCCGATGAAGATGCACTGTTCGCCATTTCTAACCTGGACCAGGTGTGGGTGATGGTCAACATTTACGCCAGCACTTTGCGGCATATCAAGGTTGGCGATCCGGTCCGCGTAAAGACAGTGGCCGATCCTGACCGGCTTTACTACGGTAAAATCGACAAAATCTACAATGTTTTTGACGATGATGAACACGTGCTGAAAGCGCGCGTCGTGCTGGAAAACCAGAACATGCAACTGATGCCCGGTCTGGCAGCCGATATTATCATCGATAAAAGCAGCAGCCAAGGCAATGCTTACGCGGTACCGAACAGCGCCAAGGTTTTCCATAACAACAAAGAATATGTGGTGGTCTACAAGGACGACTGCAACCTGACGACGCGTCGCATCACACCCATCGCGTCCAATGAGGAGGTGACTTATGTAAAAGAAGATTTCGGCCCTGGCGAGAAAGTGATCAGCAAGAATGCATTGCTACTGTTCGAACAACTTAATCCGTAATTCATGCAAAAATTCGTACAGAACATCGTCACCTTTTCGCTGAGGAATACAGGATTCGTCCTGTTTGCGACCATCGCATTGCTGGTGGGTGGCATTTACGCATTGCAGAAAACTCCGATAGAAGCTTTCCCGGACGTGACCAATACCCGGGCGAGAATCATCACCCAATGGCCGGGCCGCAGCGCCGAGGAAATGGAGAAAATGGTGACGCTACCGATATCGAAAGTGATGAACAGCATTCCGCGGAAGTCGAATATCCGCTCGATATCACTGTTCGGTCTGTCGGTGGTGACGGTGCAGTTTGAGGATGATGTGGACGACTTCTATGCGCAACAATATGTCGCCAATAAACTTAGCGGCGTCGATCTGCCCGAGGGAGCTGATGCCTCGATAGAGCCGCCGTCCGGCGCAACCGGAGAGATTTTCCGCTACATCATCAAGAGCGATCTGCCGCTGCGCGAGGTCACTTCCTTGCAGGACTGGGTCATCGAGCGCGAACTGCTCAGTGTTCCCGGCGTTGCCGATGTGGTGAGCTTTGGTGGTGAAGAAAAGATTTTTGAGATTCGGATCAATCCGACCGAGCTCAAGAACTATGGTTTGACACCGCTGGATGTTTACGATGCGGTTTCTAAATCCAACATCAATGTGGGCGGTGACGTCATAGAACAGGGCGACCAAGCCTATGTGGTGCGCGGTGTCGGATTGTTGGAAAGCATCGCCGACATTGAAAACATTACCATTACACTTTACGGTTCCACACCGATTCTGGTGCGCAATGTGGCCGAGGTAGTCATGTCACATAAACCGCGGCTGGGCCAGGTAGGTTACAATGATCAGGACGATGTGGTGCAGGGAATTGTGGTGATGCTGCGCGGCGAAAATCCGTCAGCAGTAATCGAGAGCCTGAAGGCAAAAATCGAAGAACTGAATACCCGAACCCTGCCGGAAAATGTGAAGATTCAGACCATTGTAGACCGCACCACGCTGGTGGACAATACAGTGCATACGGTTGGGAAAAATATTGTTGAAGGAGTACTGCTGGTGTCGCTTATTGTCTTCCTTTTCCTGTACAACTGGCGATCGACGCTGATCGTGGCTTCGGTAATTCCGTTGTCGTTTCTGTTTGCGATCATCATGTTGAAAATTCAGGGATTGCCTGCCAACCTGATTTCGATGGGCTCACTGGATTTCGGACTTTTGCTCGAAGGAACGCTCGTCATTGTGGAAACTGTATTCGTCTCACTGGCAGCAGTTTCAGCGCGTGTCGGACCCGAGAAATTCATGCGGATGAGTAAGCTCGGCATCATCAAGAAGAGCGCGGGCAGCGTGGCGTCCTACATCTTCTACGCTTTGCTGATTCTCATCGTCGCGCTGTTGCCGATTTTCTCTTTTCAAAAGGTAGAAGGCAAGATGTTTACGCCGCTGGCATTTACGCTCGGTTATGCGCTTCTCGGTTCATTGATCCTGAGCCTGACCTATGTGCCTGCCATGTGCAAGCTGCTGTTCAAGAAACCCGTGGTTGAGCGTGAGAATTTCGTGACGCGGTTTTTCCAGAAAAATATCTACCGACTCTTCGACTTTTCTTTCAGGCACAAACGCGCAACCATGGGCGTGTTCGCCGCGATACTGGTGATCTGCGTGGCGCGCTTTATGACTTACGGTTCAGAATTTTTACCACAGCTGAACGAGGGCGCTATCTATATCCGCGCTACTTTACCAAACAGTGTCAACCTGGAAGAATCGACCAAGCTGACGAAAGAGATGAAAAACTTGCTTCGCGAAAAAACGCCTGAAATAGATTTTGTGCTGACCCAGACCGGTCGA